>NZ_JBIVVI010001414.1:0-2092 GCF_044757675.1 Kitasatospora sp. NPDC091257 | reverse complement strand
AGGGCGAAGTCAGCGGCCTCTACGGCCAGGCCCCCGGCGCCCGCGCCTTCGCCGCCCCGCGCACCGCCGCGGCGCCGCTCACCCGGGCCCAGATCATCCAGCGCGCCCAGACCTGGGTCGACCAGGGCGTGCCGTACAGCATGAGCCGCTACTGGTCGGACGGCTACCGCCAGGACTGCTCCGGCTTCGTCTCGATGGCCTGGGGCCTGGGCAGCAGTCAGACCACCTGGACACTGCCCGACTTCGCCGAGCGGATCGGCAAGAACGACCTCCAGCCCGGCGACGTCCTCATCTACAACAACCCGGCCAACCCCCAGGCCGGCTCGCACGTGACGATCTTCGGCGGCTGGACCGACTCCTCCCGCACCACGTACGTCGCCTACGAGCAGACCGGCCCCGCCACCAAGAAGCGCTCCACCCCGTACGCGTACTGGAACAACTCCGGCGGCTACGTCCCGTACCGCTACACCGGCCTGTCCGCCGGCGGCAACGGCGGCGGCACCTCCTCGACCGCCTTCCCCGGCACCGCCAAGTTCGGCCCCGGCGCCAACAACGCGTACGTCACCGAGCTCGGCCAACTGCTGGTGCGGCGCGGCGGCGCCGCGTTCTACTCCGAGGGCCCCGGCCCGCGCTGGGGCGAGGCCGACCGCAGGGCCACCCAGGCCTTCCAGCAGGCCCAGGGCTGGCGCGGCAACGAGGCCGACGGCATCCCCGGCAAGGACACCTGGGACTACCTGGTCAACGGCAAGGGCCGCGACATCGGCGGCGGGGGCGGCACCCCGCTGCCGCCCCCGCCGCCCACCACCGGCGGCTCCGCCTTCCCCGGTGCGCGGTACTTCGGCCCCGGCCAGAACAACGACCACGTCCGCCTGCTCGGCGAACAGCTGGTCCGCAAGGGCTTCGGCGGCTCGTACGGCGTCGGCCCCGGCCCGCGCTGGACGGAGAGCGACCGCAGGGCCACCCAGGCCTTCCAGCAGGCCCAGGGCTGGCGCGGCAGCGAGGCCGACGGCTACCCGGGCCCCGACACCTGGCGCCGGCTCTTCTCCTGACGGCCCCGCCGGGGCGCGGTGCCCTCCCGGGCACCGCGCCTCAGCGCCGCCCCGACATCCAGTGGAAGAGGCCCATCCCGACGCTGGTCGCCAGGTTGAAGCTGGACACCCCCGGCTGCATCGGCACCGCCACCAGGTGGTCGGCGCGCGCCTTGAGCTCCTCCGACACGCCGTGCCGCTCGGTGCCGAAGACCAGCAGCGCCTCGTCGGGGAACGGCACGTCCCGGATGTCCGCCCCCTCCGGATCCAGCACGTACAGGGGCCCGTCCGGCAGTTGCTCCGGATCCAAGCGCTCGACCGCGGTCGCGAAGTGCAGTCCCGCGCTGCCCCGCAGCACGTTCGGGTGCCACGGATCCAGGTCCCCGGTGGTCACCACCCCGGTGGCACCGAACCCCGCCGCCAGCCGGATCACCGCCCCGACGTTCCCCAGGTTGCGCGGATTCTCCAGCACCACCACCGGCGCCGTCCGCGGCCGGCGGGCCAGCACCGCCCGGTTCGCCCGCGCACCGGGCCGCACCGCCGACGCGGCCACCCCCGTCGGGTGCAACCGCGGCACCAGCCCCCGCAGCACGGCCTCCGGCACCTCCACCGCGAGCCCCTCCAGCGCCGGCACGACATCCGGCGCCAGCTCACCCGCCAACGCCAGCAGAGCCGCCCGGTCGGCGGTCAGCACCCGCCGCACCTCGCCCCCGAACCGCAGCGCGTGCTTCAGCGCGTGGAACCCGTCCAGCAGCACCGCCCCCGGCTCCCGCTCGGCCGCCCGCCAGGCCCGCACCAGCTCGTCCTCGTCCATGGCGGTCACTCTGTCACCCGCCCCGGACCCGGCTCACCGGGCCGCCCGGCCGCGGCGATCACCTCGTCGAAGCCCAACGCGCGCCCCGGCGGTCCGTCCGGTTCGCCGGCCAACCCGGCCAGCGCGAGGTCCAGGTGCCGGTGGACCAAGGAGCCGTCCGCGTCCAGCGCCGCCAGCGCCCCCGGCAGCGGACGGGACACCCGGACGCAGAGCAGCACCAGGTCCCCCATCCCCACGTCGGGGCGCAGCC
>NZ_JBIVVI010001412.1:0-2096 GCF_044757675.1 Kitasatospora sp. NPDC091257 | reverse complement strand
CCCCCGGCGACCGCCTCACCCACGTCGACGACCAGGGCGCCGCCCGGATGGTCGACGTCTCCGAGAAGGCCACCACCGCGCGCACCGCGGTGGCGGCCGGCCGGGTGCGGGTCTCCCCGCAGGTGGTCGAGCTGCTGCGCGGCGAGGGCGTGCCCAAGGGCGACGCCCTCGCGGTGGCCCGGATCGCCGGGATCATGGGCGCCAAGAAGACCCCGGACCTGATCCCGCTCTGCCACCCGATCGCGGTCTCCGGCGTCAAGGTCGACCTCGCCGTCGCGGACGACGCGGTCGAGATCACCGCCACCGTGCGGACCGCCGACCGCACCGGCGTCGAGATGGAGGCGCTGACCGCCGTCGCGGTGGCCGGGCTGACTGTCGTCGACATGGTCAAGGCGGTGGACAAGGGTGCCACGATCGAGTCCGTCCGGGTGCTGAGCAAGACCGGCGGCAAGAGCGGCGACTGGTTCGCGCCGGAGGTGGACGCGTGACGGCGCCGGCCGGCGCGGTGCCCGCCGGGAGGGCGCTGGCCGTCACGGTGTCCAACCGGGCCTCGGCCGGGGTCTACGCGGACCGAGGCGGCCCGCTGCTGGTGGCCGGCCTGACCGCGATGGGCTTCACCGCCGACGGCCCCCGGGTCGTCCCGGACGGCGAGCCGGTGGAGGCCGTGCTGCGCGAGGCCGTCGCGGCCGGTTACGACGTGGTGCTGACCACCGGCGGCACCGGCATCTCGCCGATGGACCTCACCCCCGAGATGACCGCCCGGGTGATCGACCGGGTGGTCCCCGGCATCGCCGAGGCCATCCGTGCGTACGGCCGGGAGAAGGTGCCGACCTCGGCGCTCTCCCGCGGGCTCGCCGGGCTCGCCGGACGTACCCTGATCGTCAACCTGCCGGGCTCGACCGGCGGCGTCAGGGACGGCCTGGCCGTCCTGGAGCCGCTGCTCGCCCACGCCGTCGACCAGCTCGGGGGCGGGGACCATCCCCGGCCCGACGCCCCAGCGACCGGGAGAACCCACTGAACGCCGGCTGGCCGGTAGAACTCCACGAGGGGGACGTCGTGCTGCGCCCCATCCGGGCGCGCGACCAGCGCGAGTGGCAGGAGGTGAGCCGCCGCAACCGGGACTGGCTGCGCCGCTGGGAGGCCACCGTGCCGCCCGGCCCGGCGGGTCGGGTGAGCGGCCCCCGGCCGACGTACCGGCAGATGGTCCGCTTCCTGCGCGGCGAGGCCTCGGCCGGCCGGATGCTGCCCTTCGTCGTGCTCCACAAGGGCCGCCTGGTCGGCCAGTTGACCGTCGGCGGGATCACCTGGGGCTCGATGTGCTCGGCGAACATCGGGTACTGGGTGGACGAGGGCGTGGCCGGCCGCGGCATCATCCCGACCGCCGTGGCGCTTTCGGTGAACCACTGCTTCCGCACGCTCGGACTGCACCGGATCGAGGTCTGCATCCGCCCGGAGAACGGCCCGAGCCGGCGTGTGGTGGAAAAGCTCGGCTTCCGCTCGGAGGGAATCCGGCCGCGCTATCTCCACATCGACGGCGACTGGCGCGACCACCTCGTCTACGCGCTGACCGACGAGGAGGTCCCGGAGGGGATGCTGGAGCGCTGGCGGGCGCTCAGTTCCGGGCGCGAGCGCAGTAATTGAATACATGTTCGAAAGAAATATCGATATGGCATCGAAGGGGCACCGGACCCCCACAAATAGCGGCAAAATAGTCGGAGAATCAGCTTGATCACACGACACGCCGCGCCAAATTGCTGCCAGGCCTTCCCCGGCGCCCGTACGGTGTGAATCGTGAGCAGTAGCGGCCTTATCTACGCCGTCATCGTAGGGGCCTGGGCCGCCTATCTGGTGCCGATGTGGCTCCGCAGGCAGGACGAACTCAACGAGGCGCGCCCGACGGAACGCTTCAGCACCGCCATCCGCCTGCTGGCCGGGCGTTCGGGGCTGGAACGGCGGGCGGCCCGGGCCCTGGGCGACGAACCGCGTGACGGCGAACAAAGCGACGACGGTCCTCCCGAACGGGACGGGACCTCCTCCGGCGACCCCGCGCGGGAGCCCGAACCCCCGGTGCGGCGCCCGGCCGAACGGCCGGCCCC
>NZ_JBIVVI010001411.1:0-2097 GCF_044757675.1 Kitasatospora sp. NPDC091257 | reverse complement strand
GGCCGAGCCGGGCCTGCAGGGACAGCCACGGGACCATCCAGGAGTGGCTGCCCGGCTTGGGGATCTGCGGCTCCCCGTACACCGAGAAGTACCGGACGATCGCGTGCTCGCACCCCGACGACGCCCCGAGCAGCAGCCGGGTCTGGTGCTCCGCCCACAGCTTGCCGTTCGCGTACACCGACAGCGGGAACAGCGGCTGGTCCTCGTGGAACACGTGCGGGCCGGCCGAGTCGGCGGGGCCGTCGCCGTACACGGACGCGGACGAGACCAGCACCAGGCGGCGGATCCGCGCCCGGGCCGCCTCCTCCAGGACGACCTGGGTGCCCTGCACATTGGCCCGGAAGGCGATTTCGGGATTCCGGGTGCAGGCGGCCACGTCCGCGTAGGCGGCGGCGTGGACCACGAAGTCGGCCTCCCGGAGCAGCCCGGCGACCGCGTCCCGGTCGCACACGTCGCCGACGACGAGCCGGGCCCCACTCCTCTCCACCCCGAAGACCGCGTGGCCGGACTCGGGGTAGGCGTCCATCCGGTCCAGGACGGCGACCTCGGCACCGGCCCGGCACAGCAGGGCGCTGAGCCGGCTGCCCACCAGGCCCCCACCCCCCGTCACGACGACGCGGGCGTCGCGCAGTTTCTCCAGCCGGGCCTCGACGCTCTCGCCCCCGTCGGCTCCGGCTTCGTTCGATGGCGCGTGCGATCCAGCGGACATGTGTGTCCCTTTCCGTGGAGACGGCGAACTCGGATGCGCGCTCACACACAGCCACAGGCTTCACACGGAAGGTGGCGTGCCAGCCCAGCATCCGTGGATCTCCAACCGCTCCGCCAGTGCGAATTCGGCACTCTTGCCAGCCCTCGGCGCGATCCGTACTGTCCGGAACCGGTGGCACCCGCAGTAGCCGATCGCTCCAGTGGATCCACCAAGTCCCTTACGCCCCACCAGAGACAGGGAAATGAGATGACGCTCCATCAGCTCAGTGGGGTGGTCATGACCCACCCGAAGCGCCGGCGGGCCGCCGAGCGGATGGCCCTGGCGGCGCCCCCGGGCACGCTGCGCGTCGTCATGGACCCGGACCCCACCGGCACCCCCTCGGTGCTGCGCACGGCGCTCGCCGCCTGGGAGGCCGTCGAGGACGGCGCAACCCACCAACTGGTCGTCCAGGACGACATGCTGTTGTCCGAAACGTTCTTCGAACGGGTCCGCCTCGCCGTCGACGCGATGCCGGACGCGGCACTGGCCCTGTTCGCCCTGTGGGACTCCCGCAACGGGGCCGCGGCCCGCTTCGGCGCCATGGCCGGCGCCCGCTGGATCGGCGCGGTCAACGAGTACTTCCCGTGCGTCGCGATCGTGCTCCCCCGGGCCGTCGCCGAAGGCTTCGTCCGCTACGGCCGCGAGCGCCTCGGCGGCTGGCCCGACGACATCCTGATGCACCGCTACCTCCGGGACGCCGGCGTCCCCCGCTACGTCTCCGTCCCCAACCTCGCCGAGCACCAGGACCGCGGCTCGATCTCGGGCAACGCCTTCCGGGGGCCGCGCCGTTCGGTCTGCTTCCTGCCCGGCGACCGGCCCGGCGACGAGGGGAACCGGCTGACCGGCCTGACGGTCCTGCCGTTCCTCAAGTACGGCGTCGCCCGCTGCGCGGTACGGGTCACCGGGCCGGGCCCCGAACGCTGGCTGCACCTGGACTGCGAGCAGTACCTGCACGGCCTCGGCCTGCCCCGCACGCTGTTCGCGCCGCCCGGGCCGGAGCCGGACGCGCCGGACGTCCGCGGGACCTGGCTCACGGCCCTCGCCATGGGCCACGAGGCCGCCCGCCTCGGCCTGGACGTCGACGGCTCCGCGCCGGCGGTACGGGCCGAGGTGTACGCCGAGGCGATCGCGACGATCGGACCCGGCGGCATCAGCAACACCAGCACCGAGGAACACCTCGCCGAACGCCGCGAGGCCCTGGCCGCCGTGGCACGACGCGCGCTGGCCGCCGGACACGAGGCCGCCGACCGCCCGGCCCCCCGCCGGCCCCGGCGGCCCGCCGGCCTCACCCTGCGCGGCGGCGCCACACCGCTCGGCGAGCACCTCGCACGCAGACTGGCCGACCTCAC
>NZ_JBIVVI010001410.1:0-2099 GCF_044757675.1 Kitasatospora sp. NPDC091257 | reverse complement strand
GTCCGGCAGGGCGACCTGATCGTCTCCGCGTTCCAGCCCCCGGCCCCGGGGCGGGCCCTGCCGCGCGCCGACTGCTTCGCCAGTGGCGCCTACCCCGCCGACCCCCAGCCCTACGACCTCTCGTGCGGCTGCGGCACCTGCGAGGAGCATTTCCCCGACGGCGCGGTCGTCCTCACGAACGGCTGGCCGTGGGACGTCTGCGACGTCCACCCCGCCGACGTCCCGCTGCTCGTCCTGCCCTACGGCGGCCAGCCCCTCACCTGGAGCGAGGCCGTGAACATCGCCCGCGGCGGAACCCTGCGGATCGACACCGGCTACGAGTCCTTCCAGCAGTACCTCGCCACCGGCAGCTACACGACCATCAGCGAGCCGTCCGCCGCCTGACGGGCTGTGCTCCCGGCGCCCCCGGTCCTGCCGTTCTCCGGCCCCAGCCCGCAACGGCGGGGCCGGGGACGGCAGCCCCTGCCTGCCCTCGCCCCCGTCCCACCGAAGTCCCGTCCCCGCCGCGGCCGTTCACCCCGCACCGCCGGGTTGACCGGCTCGCCACCCGTCCTACGGTGCCTCCTGTTCCGGCCGGGCGGCCGTGACCCTTCGGGCCGTACCGACCCCCGGCACCCGCCCGCAGAGCGGGCCCAGATCCAGACCTCCGCACCTCCCGCCGCCCGCCCGTCTTCAAACCTCACGACAGGAACCCCCCCATGGCCACGAACCGCACCCCGTCCACCCTGCCCGCCACGACCGCCGCCGCTGCCGCCTCCGCGCTGCGCCGCGTCACACAGTGCGAGGGCTGCGAGTTCCCCCCGGCCGACCTTGACGCGTACGAGGCCGGGCAGATCGACGTCGACTGGATTCTCTGTTACCGCCACCAGCGCGAATCCGACATCCTCCAGGCAGGCTCCAACGGCGCCCTGGTAGCCAACGACGGCTACCACTACTTCTGACGCGACATCAGATCGGTCGTGATGCGGCAAGGCCCCGCCGCACGGCTGCGCCCCACCCCCGCCGGCGGAATCGGGGGAACCGAGCGGCACCGTGCCGAGGAGGCTGCGGAGCCGCGCTCACCGCCCGGCCGACCGCCCACCTGACCAACTGCCCCACCCCGCCTGCCCGCCCGTCCAGCGCACCACCCGATCCGCCGCCCAGCCCCGATGGTCTCCGGCCCACGCCGGGACCGGCGTGGGCCGACTCCGGTCGCCCACCAGCGCCCGGTACCAGAGAAGGGGAACGCCCGGCGCGGCGCGGACACCCGCGACCGGCCACCCAGCCGCGGCACGGTCCGGGGCGCAGCACTGCCGTTGCGCCCCGATCGGCCGACCCGCCGGTCCCCGGCCCGGTACGGCACCGCCGCTGCGCCCCAGCTGCTGCGGGCCCCGGGCCTGGCCCGTCCCGGCCCGGGGTTGATCGGCCGCCTGGTGTTCCTACTGTGCGTCCTGTTCCCGCCCGTACGGCCGTGACCCCGCTCCGGCCTGCGGGCTCCCGGCGCCCCGCCCGCCCCGAAGGCGGTCCGCCCCACCGCACCCACCCCCGCGCTGCGCCCCGTCACGGCCGTCCCAGTCCGTGTCCGAAGACCTGCCCCGGGGCCCGCGCTCTCAACTCCACCTCGGAAGAACGGACTCACACCCATGCGTAACTCACCGCTCGTGCTCCGATTCCCGCTGGCCGATATCCTGTCTCTCGCCGAGCACGCGGCCGCAGCCCTCGACCACCGCACGAGCTCCTACTCCGACGCCAGCGGAGCATGCCTCATCTGGGTGAAGGACGACGGCACCTACATCATGTCCAACGGCCTGCCGCACCTGCCCGGCAAGGACGTCGTCCACGCCGACGGTTGGGGCCCCGGCACCGAGAACGAACTGCGCGACACCCCGGTCGGCGGCGACGACTTCGCGGAGTACTTCCCGCTGAACGAGCCGCTGTCCAGTGACGCCGCCACCACCACAACGATGCTGCAGGAGCTTCGCACCGCCGTAACGGACGGACTGCGCTGGCTGGAGCTGAAGGTCAGCACCGACAGCGTCATGCTCACCTACAGCGACTGATTCAGCCCACAACGGTCCCACCGCGCTCGATACCGCCAGCACCACGCCCCTGCCCCCCCG
>NZ_JBIVVI010001409.1:0-2108 GCF_044757675.1 Kitasatospora sp. NPDC091257 | reverse complement strand
TTTAACTACCCCCACCCCAACCCCTGCCCCCCCCCCCCCCCATGTCCGGTGGGGGGGGGGGGGGGGCCCCCCGCGCGGGCGGGGGGGGGCCCCGGGGCCACCACCGGCGCGGCGGAGCGTCCGCTGGGACTGCCCGAACGACAGGTGACCGGACTGTCCGAGGCCGACGCCACCCGGCTGCTGGCCCGGCGGGCCGGTCCCGGCCTGCCCGCCGCCGCGCGCGACCGGCTGCTCGCCGAGGCGGCCGGCAACCCGCTCGCACTCACCGAACTCCCGGTCGCCGCGGGGCCGCACACGTCGGCGCCGGGCGGCCTGCCGCTCACCAGCCGGCTGCTGATCGCCTTCCACGGCCAGGTCACCGGCCTGCCCGCGGCCACCCAGACGCTGCTGCTGGTCGCCGCCACCGAGGAGAGCGGGGCGCTGGACGTCGTCCTGCCCGCAGCGGCCGCCCTCGGCGTCACCGCCGAACATCTCGCGCCCGCCGAGGAGTCCGGCCTGGCGACGGTCACCGCCGACCGCCGGATCGCCTTCCGGCACCCCCTGCTGCGCTCCGCGATCCTCCAACGCGCTCCGCACCACCAGAAGACGACGGTCCATCAGGCCGTGGCGCGGGCCCTGCCGGACGGCGACCGCCGCACCTGGCACCTCGCGCTGGCCGCCACCGGCCCCGACGCGGGCCTCGCCGACGCGCTGGAGCGCGCCGCCGTCCGCGCCGAGCGCCGCGGCGGCCACGGCGGGGCCGCCGCGTACGAGCGCGCCGCCCGGCTCACCCCGGACCGCGACAGCGCCACCCGCCGGCTCGTCCTGGCCGCCGAAGCCGCCACCGAGGAAGGCGAGTTGGCTCGCGCGGAGGCGCTCGCCGACGAGGCCTCCGGCCGGACCGACAACGTCCTGGCGCACGCCCTGCTCGACCAGGTCCGGGCCACCGCGCACTTCTGGCGCGGCGCGCACCCGACCGCCCACCGGCTGCTGCTCGACGCCGCCGGCACCGACATCGACCCGATGTACGCCGCCCGGATGCTGCTCCAGGCCTTCCACGCCGCCTGGTACGCGGGGGAGGAGCCGGTGGTCGCCGTCCTGGACCGCCTGGCGGTCCTGCCGCTCGCCGCCGACGACCCCCTCGCCCCGCTCGCCCGCCACCTGCCCGCGGCCGTCCTGCCCGCGCTCGGCCGGCCCGCCACGCCGCTTCGGCCCGTCCGGGAGGCCGTGGAGGCCGCCCGCCGGGCGGGGGCCGACAGCCCGGTCGACCTGGTCCAGCTGTGCGGCGCCACCCTGGTCCTCGGGCGCGACGAGGAGACCGCCGAACTCGCCGCCGAACTGATCGCCGAAGCCCGCGCCAAGGGCACCGTCGGAGTGATGCCCACCCTGCAGTTCTTCCTGGCCGAGGCCGAACTCTTCCACGGCCGGCATCGCGACGCCGAACTCACCGCCACCGAAGGCCTCGGCCTCGCCCGGGACACCGGCCAGCACCAGTGGGTCAGCCAACTCACCGCGCTGCTCGCCTGCCTGGCCGCGCTGGACGGCCGCGCCGACCGCTGCGCCGAACTCGCCGCGACCGCCCTCGCCACCACCGGCCCGCAGACCGCCGCCCCCGCGGCCGGCCTGGCCTGGGTCCAGTGGGCGCTCGCCCTGCTCGACCTCGGCCAGGGCCGCGCCGGCGACGCCGCCGACCGGCTGCACACCCTCACCACCGGCCCGCACCGGCACCACATCAGCGCCACCCGGGCCGTCCCCGACCTGGTCGAGGCCGCCGTCCGCCTCGGCACCCCCGAACGTGCCGCCGAACCCTACGAGCGCTTCGCCCGCTGGACGGCCGCCGCCGACCGCCCCTGGGCCGAGGCCCTCCGCCTGCGCTGCCAGGCCCTGCTCGGCCCCGACGAACTCGCCGAGACCGCCTACCGCGCCGCCCTCTCCCGGCACGCGACGGCCCACCGCCCCTTCGAACAGGCCCGCACCGCCCTCCTCTACGGCGAATGGCTGCGCCGCACCCGCCGCCGCACCGACGCCCGCCCCCACCTGCGCGCCGCCCTGGAGACCTTCGACCGCCTCGGCGCCCACCCGCCCAGCTCCCCCAGCGACACATTCGCGGTGATGCACGCACCGAGCAC
>NZ_JBIVVI010001408.1:0-2109 GCF_044757675.1 Kitasatospora sp. NPDC091257 | reverse complement strand
GCCTGGCCGACGAGCATGGCGGCGAGGGCGAGGAGAAGGCCGAGGAGCTGCCAGGGGGTGAGGGTCTGGCCGAGGACGACGAGGCCGCCGAGGGTGGCGACGACCGGGTTGATCAGGCCGAGGAAGGAGGCCGGGCCGGCGCCGAGGTGCTCGATGCCGCGGAACCAGAGGAAGTAGCCGAGCGCGGTGCCGAACAGGCCGAGGTAGGCGAAGCCGGCCAGGTTGGCGGCGCTCAGGGCGGGCGGCGCGCCCTCGACCACGGCGGCGAGCGGCACGAGGAAGACCGAGCCGGCCAGGAGCTGCCAGGCGGTGAGGTCGAGCAGGGTGGCGCCCTCGGGGCGGCCCCAGCGGCGGGTGAGGACGGTGCCCATGGCCATCAGGGAGATCCCGGCGACCATCGAGGCGATCCCGACGCCGTCCAGCCGGGCGCCGCTCTTGAGCACCAGCAGGGCCACTCCGCCGACCCCGACCAGTCCCGCGATCACCGCCCGCCGTCCGGGCCGCACCCGCAGCACGCCGATCGAGAACCCGGCGACGAGCAGCGGCTGGATCGCCCCGATGGTGGCGGCGACGCCGCCGGGCAGGCGGTACGCGCCGACGAACATCAGCGGGAAGAACAGCCCGATGTTGAGCATCCCGAGTGCGGCCGCGCGTCCCCACCAGCGCCCCTTGGGAAGTCGGCGGCCGATCAGCAGCAGGAGCAGTCCGGCCGGCAGGGCGCGCAGGGCGGCGAGCAGCAGCGGGCGACCCTCGGGCAGCAGCTGGGTGGTGACGAGGTAGGTGGTGCCCCACGCGGCCGGGGCGAGTGCGGCGGTGACGGCGATCCCCGCGCGCTTGCGGTCCATGACGGCCATGACGTCCCCCTGAACGTTGATTATCTGAACGTTGAGATACTTTCTACGCCCAGGATCGGAGAACGTCAAGTATGTGAATGTTAAGATATCTGCGTTGGACGGAAGGCTTCGGATCGGACGGCCCCGGGAGGGCGGCGGACATGCAGCAGCGCGACACCGTGGACGACATCGTCGAGCAGTGGGCCCGGGCCCGACCCGACCTGGACGCCGGGCCCATGGCCCTGATCGGCCGGCTCCGACGGCTCAACGTCCGGGTCGACAACGCCCTGCGCGAGTACTTCACCGCCTGCGGCCTGGACTCCTCCGAGTTCGACGTGCTGGCCACCCTGCGCCGCTCCGGCGAGCCGTACGAGCTCAACGCCCGCGCGCTGCTCAAGTCCGCGATGGTCACCTCCGGCGCCATCACCAACCGGGTCGACCGGCTGTCCGCCAAGGGCCTGGTCGAGCGCAACCCGTGCCCGAGCGACCGCCGCGCCGTCCTGGTCCGCCTCACCCCGGCCGGCAAGGAGCTGATCGACGGCGCCCTGGCCGGCCACGTCGGCAACGAGGAACGCATCCTCTCGGCCCTCGACGCGGACGAGCGCACCCGGCTCGACGCCCTGCTGCGCAAGCTGCTCATCGCGCACGGGGACACCGAGCCGCTCCTCTGAACCGGGGCCGGGTGCGCCGCGCCGCGTGTCCGGCGGTGTCCCGGCCGCGTTGTCCTCTGCGGAAGCCCAGCGGAGGAGAGACCCCGATGAACGAGAAGACGCCCAGGGACATCGCCGTCGACGACCAGCTGCGGGCCGCCGGCGCGGAGGGCGCCCGGTGGCTCACCGCCTCCGGGTGGGGGCCGCCCGTCAGGGTGCCTTTGCAGCACGCGGCGAAGTGGCAGCAGGAGACCCGGGCCCGGATGCTGGCGGCCCAGCAGGACGAGTCCTGCACGTGGTGCGACCACCTGCTGTACGGCGGCCCCCAGCCCGTCGTCGTGCACGCGGAACACCCGACCCACCTGATCTGCCGCGCCTGCTCGGTCGCCGCCCGCCCCCGCCGCATCTGCCTGGACTGTGGGGAGCCGGCCTCCTCCGAGTCCCCGGCCGACGGGCGCGAGGACGTCTTCATGGGCGCGGTGGCGATCTACACCCGGCTGCGCTGTGTCGCCTGCCACCGGTCCGACCCGCTCGACGGCACCTTCGGCGGCGTGTGCGCGGCGGGACTCGGTGAGCGTCTCCTCCTGCTTCGCCGCGCCCTCGCGGTGAAGTTCCGGTGCTGCCGC
>NZ_JBIVVI010001407.1:0-2112 GCF_044757675.1 Kitasatospora sp. NPDC091257 | reverse complement strand
GGCCGCGTTCGGGCCGCGTCCGGGCCCGCCCGGGTCCTGGGCGTCGTCGGCGGCCAACCGCCGGAGCATGGTGGGCAACCGCAGCCGGGACACCCAGCCGGAGCTCGCGCTCCGGCGGCTCGTCCACGCGGCGGGGCTCCGGTACCGCGTGGCCGCGAAGCCCCTGCAGGGCATGCGCCGCAGTGCCGACCTGGTGTTCCGGCCGACCCGGGTCGCCGTGTTCGTCGACGGCTGCTTCTGGCACGGGTGCCCGGAGCACTTCGTCCCGCCCAAGACGAACCCGGACTACTGGCGGGAGAAGATCGGCCGCAACGTCCAGCGGGACCGGGACACCGACGCCCGGCTCGCGGCCGAGGGCTGGCTCGTGCTGCGCTTCTGGGAGCACGAGTCCGCGGAGGCCTGCGCGCCGACGGTTGTGGACAGGGTCCGGCAGCGACGCGCAGGCGGGTCCGTCAGCTGACCTTCCCCCGGTGCTGGGCGAAGTAGTCGTGGCGGGCGTGGTCCTGCTGGCCGATGAAGGCCTTGAACTCACCGAGCTTGTAGGCCAGCTCGCCGTTGCTGCGGGCCGTCTTCTCCACGTGGAAGTCGCGCTCGATGTGGGCGATGCGCCGCTCGATCTCCGGCGACGGAAGCTCCTTCCCGCCGGACTTGGCGATGAGGTCGGCCATCTTCTGGGCGGTGAGGGCCTTGTCCGGGTGGTGGCGGAGCAGCAGGTAGACCGGGTCGAGCTCCGGGCGGTCCCATTCGACCGAGTCGGTGCGCTTCTCCTCCTTGCGCAGGGCACTGGCGATCGCCTTGCCGAGCGCCTCTGCGACGGGCGGGGGGAAGGCGTTGCCGATCTGGCGGTAGACGGTGGTCTTACGGCCTTGGAACTCCCAGTGGGAGTCCTTGCCGTACCAGCCCTGGATGCGGGCGACCATGGGGGTGGTCAGCTTCGGAAGGTGGTCGCCGTCCTTTTCGGAGTCTGGGGCGGCATTGGCGACGCCCATCGCGTCGACCCCCAGCTTGCGCCAGGCGGCCTTGGCCCGGGTCGGGCCAAGGTCGGCGCCGCCGTGCTTCTTGGAGCCGCCGACGATGGTGGGCGCGATGGCGGAGGCCGTCTTGGCCCATGCCTCCACGTGCTCTTCGGGCCAGCCGTTGGCTCCCATGAGGTCCTTGAGGAGCTCGCCCACGGTGGGGGCCGGGTCCTTGGAGGGCTCGGGCCAGTGGAAGTACTCGGCGAACTCCTTCTGCAGGGCGACCAGGACGAACCGCGGTCGGAGCTGGGAGACGCCGAACTGGTGGGCCTCCAGCAGGCGCCACTCGCCGACGTACCCGGCGTCGTGGAGGAGTTCGAGGATGTGCTGGCGGTAGGCGGAGAACCGGTTGCCGCTCAGGCCCTTGACGTTCTCCAGGAGCAGCGCCTTCGGCTGGACGTCCCTGCACAGGTGCACGGCCCAGGCGAACAGGTCCCGCTCGTCGGTCGCGCCGAGCTGGTTGCCGGCGATGCTGAAGGGCGGGCAGGGGACGCCCCCGGCGAGGAGGTCGATGTCCTTGTACGCGCTGGGGTCCCAGAGCGACGGGTCGGCGACGTCCCCGACCTTGACGACGGCCTTCGCCTCGAGATCGGCGTCCTCGGGACTCGTGCCCTCGGCCTGCATGAGCCGGGAGAGGTTGTGGCGGAGGGTTGTCGCGGCGTTCTGGTCGAGCTCCAGGGCGAGCCTGTGCGTGAATCCGGCGTTGTGCAGGCCGAGGGACTGTCCGCCCGCGCCGGCGCAGATCTCGACCACCTCAAGGCGCTCAGGTGCCATGAGACCTCCTCTCGGTGGCGCCGAAAGTCGGACGCCGATGTGTTCCTCTGCCAACGGCAGCCGTCTACTCTTGCTGCCGCTGCTGGCGGCAGCCTTGCCAGCACACGGCCGCGGTCTGGGCCGGTTGTGCTTGCGGGCTGCTCTACAGCAGGTGTCTACCAGCAGAACCAGAAGCGTAGGCGACACCACTGACACAGCCCAAAACGCCGCACTCAGATGCCCCAGGTCAGGCCGGGCTCCGGGCCGGGGCGCGGTGCCGCGCGGTCTTGGGCCGGGCCTTCCGGGGCAGGTCGCGTCCAGGCGCGGAGGGCCCGCCGCACAG
>NZ_JBIVVI010001406.1:0-2114 GCF_044757675.1 Kitasatospora sp. NPDC091257 | reverse complement strand
GGGCCGGCCCGGCGGGGGCGAAGTCGCCGGCCTCGGGGGCGGTCCACTGGCCGTGGTAGTTGAAGCAGACCTGCGGCAGCGGGACGTCCCGCAGGGCCCCGGCGCCCTCGGCGGGCGAGCCGAGCCGGGCGAGGGCCTCGTAGCCCAGGCCGCGGCGGGGCACGGCGCGCAGCCGCTCCTTGACCTGCTTGAGGGTGGCGGCCCAGTCGGGGGCGTCGGCGGGGCCGGCCGGGGCGAGGGTGACGGGGTACTGGGTGGTGAACCAGCCGACGGTGCGGGACAGGTCGAGGTCGTCGAAGAGGTCCTCGCGGCCGTGGCCCTCCAGGGCGACGGTGACCCGTCCGGTGCCGGTCCAGTCGGCGAGGGCCCGGCCCAGGGCGCTGAGCAGCACGTCGTTGACCTGGGTGCGGTAGACCTCGGGGACCTTGCGCAGCAGCGCCCCGGTGGTGGCCCGGTCGAGCCGGCTGCGCAGGGTGCGCACCGAGCCGGCCGTGGGGGTGCCGGGCAGGTCGACGGGCAGCGGATCGGCGGGGGCGGCGGTCTCGGCGCTCCAGTACGGCAGGTCGGCGTCCAGGCCGCCGGCCCGGACGAGTGCGGCGAGCCGGTGGGCCCAGTCGGTGAACGCGGTGGGCTCGGGCGCGGGCTCGGGGGTGGCGCCCGCGGCGGCCCGCCGGTAGGCCTCGGGCAGCTCGGCGAGCAGCACCCGCCAGGAGACGCTGTCCACGGCGAGGTGGTGGGCGGTCAGGAAGAGCTGGGGCCGCTCCCCGTCGGCGGGGCGGAACAGGACGGCGCGCAGCAGGGCGCCGGTGGCCGGGTCCAGTTGGGCGCGGGCGGTCTCGGCGGCCTCCAGCCGGGCGGTCTCGGCGGCTCCGGTCCGGTCCGTGCCCGGGTCGAGGACGGTCAGTGGCCGTGCGGCGTCGGCGACCGGTTCCTGGCGCCAGCCGGCCCCGGTGCGGGTGAAGCGGGTGCGCAGCGCGGGGTGGGCGGCCACCAGGGCGGTCAGTGCCCGTTCCAGGGCCGGTTCGTCCAGGTCGTGCGGCAGGTCGAGCAGCATCGACATGGTGAAGTGGCGCAGCGGCCCGTGGGCGGCGAAGAACCACTCCTGGACGGGGGTGAGCGGGGCGGGCCCCTCCTCCCGGTGCCGCTCGACGGCGGCCCCGGCTCCGGCGGTGCGGGCGGCGGCGGCCAGGTCGGCGACGGTCTGGTGGCGGAAGACGTCCTGGGAGCCGATCCGCAGGCCTTCGGCGCGGGCCCGGGAGACGGCCTGGATGCTCAGGATCGAGTCGCCGCCGAGTTCGAAGAAGTTGTCGGTGACGCCGACCCTGGGCACGCCGAGCACCTCGGCCCAGATGGCGGCGAGGGTCTCCTCCTCCGGGGTCCGCGGGGCGACGAACTCCCCTTCCCGGGCCTCGGTTTCGGGGGCGGGCAGGGCGCGGCGGTCGAGCTTGCCGCTGGTGCCGAGCGGCAGCGCGTCGAGCACGGTGAAGGAGGACGGCACCAGGTGGTCGGGCAGCACCCGGCGCAGGGCGGCGCGCAGTTCGGCGAAGGGGCGGGCGGCGCCGTCGGCGAACACCAGGTAGGCGGCCAGCCGGTTCTGTCCGTGGGCGTCGGGGACGGCGACCACGGCGGCCGCGGCGACCTCCGGCAGGTCGAGCAGGGCGCCCTCGATCTCGCCGGGTTCGATCCGGTGGCCGCGCACCTTGACCTGGTCGTCGGCGCGCCCGAGGTACTCCAGGCGCCCGTCGGCGGTCCAGCGGGCGAGGTCGCCGGTGCGGTACATCCGGCCGCCGGGCGGCCCGTACGGGTCGGCGGTGAAGCGGGCGGCGGTCAGGCCGGGGCGGCCGGCGTAGCCGCGGGCGAGGGCCGGTCCGCTGAGCCACAGTTCGCCGGGGACGCCGTCGGGCACCGGCCGCAGCCGGGCGTCCAGGACGTACGCGCCGGTGGCGGGCAGCGGGCGGCCGATCGGCGGGGCGGCGCCGTCCGCGGTCAGCGGCGCGGACCAGGTGGCGACCACGGTGGCCTCGGTGGGGCCGTAGGAGTTGACCATCCGGTGGTGCGGGGCCCAGCGGGCGACCAGGTCGGCGCCGCAGGCCTCGGCCCCGACGATCAGCGTC
>NZ_JBIVVI010001405.1:0-2116 GCF_044757675.1 Kitasatospora sp. NPDC091257 | reverse complement strand
CCCCAGCCCGTGCACGTACCGCTCCTCCCCGGGACCGGTCCGGCGACCGGTCGGCACCAGCTAAGCACACCCGGCACCGGTCGACGCCCACCGTCGGTGAACGCCAAGTGGCCGTGGGCGGACGGGACATCGAACCCGTCCGGTCCCCGGCCACCGGCGCCCGGAAGTGCTCAGGAACGCGCGGCGGCGCTCCGGCGGGGGCTCACGCCTCCTTCAGGTTCGGCACCTGCCAGTCGATGGCCTCGCCGCCGAAGGAGTCCAGCGCCGCGTTGATCTGCGAGAACGGACGGCTGCCGAAGAACAGCTTCGCCGACAGCGGCGACGGGTGCGCCCCCTGCACCACCACGTGCTTGGCGGTGTCGATCAGCGGCAGCTTCTTCTTCGCGTAGTTGCCCCACAGCACGAAGACCACGGGCTCCTCGCGGTCGCTCACCGCCTTGATCACCGCGTCGGTGAACTTCTCCCAGCCCTTCGCCTTGTGCGAGTTGGCCTCGTGCGCGCGGACCGTGAGCACCGCGTTGAGCAGCAGCACACCCTGCTCGGCCCAGTGCATCAGGTAGCCGTTGTCCGGGGCGGGGATGCCCAGGTCGGCGTCCAGCTCCTTGAAGATGTTGCGCAGCGACGGCGGCGTCCTGGTGCCCGGCAGCACCGAGAAGCTCATGCCGTGGGCCTGCCCGTTGTCGTGGTACGGGTCCTGGCCGAGCACGAGCACCCGGACCTTGTCGTACGCGGTGGCGTCCAGCGCGGCGAACTCCTGGCCGCTCGGCGGGAACACCTCGTGCTCCGCGCGCTGGGCCGCCACGAAGGCCGCCAGCTCCGCGAAGTACGGCTTCTCCGTCTCGGCGCCCAGCACCCCGCGCCAGGACTCGGGCAGCTCCAGCCCGCCGCCCTCGCCGGCCTCGACCACGCCCGCCTCGACCGTGTCCGTCACGACATCTACCTCCAACACCGCGGCTGCTGCGCCGCACGCCCTCTTTCACCCCGAACGCTACACAGCCCCACCGACAACTCACGCCCCCGGAGCGGGTTCCGGGCTACGGCCGGCGCCCGCCCGCCCCTCCCCGGATACGCGGCGGCCCCGCCCCGGGTACGCAGCGCCCCCGCCACGGATACGCAGCGGCCCCGCCCCGGCGACCGGCCGGAACGGGGCCCACGACAGCACCGCGGAGGTCAGACCAGCTCGACCAGGTCCGCGATCGACTGGACCACGCGGGTCGGCCGGTACGGGAACCGCTCCACGTCGGACGCGGCGGTCAGGCCGGTGAGCACCAGGATCGTCTCCATGCCGGCCTCCATGCCCGCGACGATGTCGGTGTCCATCCGGTCGCCGATCATCACCGCCGTCTCGGAGTGGGCGCCGGCGGTGTTCAGCGCCTCGCGCATCATCAGCGGGTTGGGCTTGCCGACGAAGTACGGCTCGACGCCGGTCGCCTTGGTGATCAGCGCCGCGACCGAGCCGGTGGCCGGCAGCACGCCCTCCGGGGAGGGGCCGGTCTCGTCCGGGTTGGTGCAGATGAACCGGGCGCCCTGGTTGATCAGGCGGATCGCCTTGGTGAGCGCCTCGAAGGAGTAGGTGCGGGTCTCGCCGAGCACCACGTAGTCGGGGTTGTTGTCGGTCAGCACGTAACCGGCCTGGTACAGGGCGGTGGTGAGCCCCGCCTCGCCGATCACGTACGCCGTGCCGTTCGGCCGCTGGCTCTTGAGGAACTTGGCCGTGGCCAGGGCGGAGGTCCAGATGCACTCCTCCGGCACCTCCAGCCCCATCCCGGCCAGCCGGGCGCTGAGGTCGCGCGGAGTGTAGATGGAGTTGTTGGTGAGGACCAGGAACGGCTTGCCGGACTCCCGCAGCTTGCGCAGGAACTCCTCCGCCCCGGGAATCGGCGTGCCCTCGTGGATGAGGACCCCGTCCATGTCGGTCAGCCAGGACTCGATGGGCTTGCGGTCTGCCACGTGCGTGTCTCCCGAAGTGTTGCAGCGTCTTGCGTCGTACGAGGGCCCTGACCCGGCACAGCCTAATCCGCCCGGGTGTGCGGGAACAGGACGTCCCGCCCACCGGACCGGCGCCGACCCGGCCTCCCGTACCCGCGTCACCTGCCCCTTCCACCGGCCCGACACC
>NZ_JBIVVI010001404.1:0-2121 GCF_044757675.1 Kitasatospora sp. NPDC091257 | reverse complement strand
GTAGGAGCGCAGGTACTCGGCGAAGCGCGGCTCGGTCTGCTTCATCAGCCAGGCGCGCACCAGCTCGACCGAGGCGACGGTGGGCGCGGTCGGCGAGCAGTCGGGCGAACACCGTCAGCCCGGGCGCGGTCAGGGCGGCGCCCGGCCCGTCGTCCCGCACCAGGAGCAGCACGCCGCCGACCTGGACCAGCGCCACCGCCGACGAGGAACCGACGGTCCGGGTGGCGCTCCGGTCGCCGATCCGCGGGATCGCCACCGCCGTCGACTCCACGCCGCCGGTGCGTTCGAGTGCGCTGCCGAAGGCCTTGGCGGCCGCCTCGGGGGAGGCGAAGGCGACCACGTCGAACTCCACGGTCTGCACCGACGCGGCGCCGAACGTCACGCTGGCCGAGGCGAGTTGATGGTCGCAGGCGTCCGGCAGCAGGCACGGCACCGCGTCGGTCGGGCCCGTCCCCGACTCCGGCCCCCGCTGCACCCGCCACCCGCGCGGCATCGCCCCCTCGTCGGGCAGCACGCCCTGGACCAGCACCGGGTCGCCCAGCGGCTGCGCGGCGTGCGCCAGCCCGGGCCCGCCCGGCTTCAGCAGCGGGCGCGAGCCCAGGTGGACGCCGAGCGCGACCAGCGCGGCGATCAGCACCAGGACGAGCGCCGCCACGATCCCGGCGCTGCTCCGCCGGGCGGCGAGCGCCCGCGCGCGGGCGGCCGCGGGGCCGGTCCGCAGCTGAACGGTGCTCGGGCCCTTCGGCGGCGGTGCGGACGGCGGGCCGACCCGCAGCTGCGCGGTGCCGGGCTCGCTCCGCAGTTGGACGGTCGGTGGATCGCCCGGCTTCCCGAGCGCGGTGGTGGCCAGGTACTGCGCGAACGCCGGGTCCGTGGCCAGCAGGTGCGCGACGGCGGCGGCCAGCAGCGCCCGCGCCTGCGCGTCCCCCGGGCTCGCCTGCGCCGCCGCGAGCGCCCCGGCGCCCTCCGGCACCATCCGCAGCCGCGCCCGCACGACATCGGCCACCGCCTGGTGCGGCCCGTCGCCCAGCAGTGCCGCCGCCACCGCATCCGGTGCCGGCCCCCGGCCGTCCCCCATGGCAACTCCCCCTGCCGCACGAGTGGTTGCCCCCACGATCCCGGACCGCCGGCCACTTCGTACCCACGCCGAACGGAACGGAGACGCAACTGCAACCCCACCCGGACGAACCGGGGCGGGCGGCGGTGTGCAGCAGTGGCGGCATCCGGGCCTTGTGCCCGCCGCCCGACCGGGCGCGCCGCCGAACCGACCGGCCGGGTGGCGGTCCGGGGGCCGTCAGCGCAGGTCGAAGACCAGGCGGGCGGAGACCTTGCCGCTCAGCACCTCGTCGAAGCAGGCGTTCACGTCGTCGAGGCGGCGGGTCTCGCGGATCACCCGGGTGCGGCCGAGGGCGTGCAGCCGGAAGACCTCGGCGAGGTCCTCGCGGGTGCCGACGATCGAGCCGATCACCTTGGTGCCATTCAACACCGTCTCGAAGACGGGCAGTTCGAGCTTGCCGCCGGCCGGGAGGGCGACCAGGACGAGGGTGCCGCCGCGGCGCAGGGCTCCGTAGGCGGCCTGGAAGGAGGCGTTGCTGACGGCGAGGGCGATCGCGGCGTGGGCGCCGCCGAGGGCCTGGACCTCGGCGGCGACGTCCTGGGTGCGGGCGTCGAGGACGTGGTCGGCGCCGAGGTCGCGGGCCAGGGCGAGTTTGTCGTCGGTGACGTCGACGGCGATGGTCTCGGCGCCGAAGACCCGGGCGTACTGGAGCGCCAGGTGGCCGAGCCCGCCGATGCCGGAGACCAGCACCCGGGTGCCGGGCCCGGCCCCGGAGACCTTGAGCGCCTTGTAGGTGGTGACGCCCGCGCAGGACAGCGGCGCGGCGTCCAGCGGGTCGATGCCGTCGGGGACGGGGACGACGTAGTCGCCGTGCGCGAGCGCGTACTCGGCGTAGGCGCCGTCCACGGAGTAGCCGCTGTTGTGCTGCCGGAGGCAGAGGGTCTCCCAGCCGGAGACGCAGTGGTCGCAGCGCCCGCAGGCGTCCGCGAGCCAGGGGATGGCGACCCGCTCGCCCACCCGGACGTGCCGGACCAGGTCGCCGGCCGCCTCGACGATGCCGACGC
>NZ_JBIVVI010001403.1:0-2123 GCF_044757675.1 Kitasatospora sp. NPDC091257 | reverse complement strand
GGGAGGGAGGAGGGCACCTGGGGGACGTTGGCGTGCTCCTCGGGGGCCAGCTCGTAGAGGTCCTTGTCGACCGGCTCCAGCGGCTCGATCTTGTTGCGGATGCCGTCGAGGCCGGCCATCAGCATGGCGGCGAAGGCCAGGTAGGGGTTGGAGGCCGGGTCCGGCGCGCGGAACTCGATGCGCTTGGCCTTGGCGTTGGAGCCGGTGATCGGGATGCGGATCGCGGCGGAGCGGTTGCGCTGCGAGTAGACCAGGTTGACCGGCGCCTCGAAGCCCGGCACCAGGCGGTGGTAGGAGTTCACCGAGGGGTTGGTGAAGGCCAGCAGCGAGGGGGCGTGCCGCAGCAGCCCGCCGATGTAGTAGCGGGCGGTGTCGGAGAGCCCGGCGTAGCCCTGCTCGTCGTAGAAGAGCGGGGTGCCCTCGCTCCACAGCGACTGGTGGACGTGCATGCCCGAGCCGTTGTCGCCGAAGATCGGCTTCGGCATGAAGGTGGCGGTCTTGCCGTTCCGCCAGGCGACGTTCTTGATGATGTACTTGAACAGCATCAGGTCGTCGGCGGCGTGCAGCAGGGTGTTGAACTTGTAGTTGATCTCGGCCTGGCCGGCCGTGCCGACCTCGTGGTGCTGGCGCTCGACCTCCAGTCCGGCCTTGGCGAGCTCCAGCGACATCTCGGCGCGCAGGTCGGCGAAGTGGTCGACCGGCGGGACGGGGAAGTACCCGCCCTTGTACTTGACCTTGTAGCCGCGTACGTCGCCCTCGGCGGCGCCGCTGTTCCAGGCGCCGGCCTCCGAGTCGATGTGGTAGAAGGACGCGTTGGCGCTGGTGTCGAAGCGGACCGAGTCGAAGACGTAGAACTCGGCCTCGGGCCCGAAGAACGCGGTGTCGGCGATGCCGGAGGAGGCGAGGTAGGCCTCGGCCTTCCTGGCGACGTTGCGCGGGTCGCGGCTGTAGGCCTCGCCGGTGACCGGGTCCTGGATGAAGAAGTTGATGTTGAGGTGCTTCTCGGCCCGGAAGGGGTCGAGGCGGGCCGTGGCGAGGTCCGGCACCAGGGCCATGTCGGACTCGTGGATGGCCTGGAAGCCGCGGATCGACGAGCCGTCGAACATCAGGATCTCGGACGGGTCGAAGGTCGCCGCAGGTACGGAGAAGTGCTGCAGGACGCCCGGCAGGTCACAGAAGCGGACGTCGACGAACTTCACGTCGTTGTCCTGGATGAACTGCTTCACTTCGGCGGCGTTGTTGAACATCCATCCTCCTCGGCGTGCGAATTGGGCTCACCATAGGAATGGGTCGTTTCCATTCGGTGACCCGCTCGTTTCCTAGATGTTAACCACGGCTGCCGGGCGGCTGGCAAAGATGTACGGGACGGTACAAATCACCCTGCCCGACTGGGCGTCCTCCCGCAAGTGGTCTGGACCACTTGGAAAGCGCCGGAACGACGATTCACCCGGTCGGGGGTGATGCCCCGACCGGAGGGGAGCCGGTGGCGGCGTACGCCGTCAGCCCGGTTAGTGTGGATTCGTGGACACCAGAGAAGCGTTGGGATCGTGGATCGACGGCCCCCGGGCGGCCGCCGAGAAGATGGGCGCCGACTTCGGCCACCGCGGCGAGCGCCTCGGGCTGCCCAAGGAGGGCCCCGGCTCGATCGCCGGCCCCGGCCGCCGGATCGGCGCCCTGTTCGTGGACGGCTGGCTGGTCGCCCTGATCTCGTACGGGCTGATCGCCCGCGGCGACCAGGCCGAGGCCAACCTGTGGACCAGCCCGCTGTTCTTCCTGGTCGCGGCCCTGCTGCTGGCCACCACCGGCACGACGGTCGGCAAGCGGCTGTTCGGCCTGCGGGTGGTCCGGCTGGACGGCAGCCGCGCGACCATCCCGCAGGTCCTGCTGCGCACCCTGCTGCTCTGCCTGGTGGTGCCGCCGCTGGTCTGGGACCGCGACACCCGCGGCCTGCACGACAAGGCGGTCGGCACCGTCGAGGTCCGGATCTAGCCTCCGGCCGGGATCCGGCCTCCGGCCCCGGCCCCGGTCGAGGCCAGGATGCACCCCCGACGCCGTACGAACGTCGGAACGGCCCCGCCGCGGAGCTTCCGCGGCGGGGCCGTTCTCGTGTCGTCAGGGGCGGG
>NZ_JBIVVI010001402.1:0-2124 GCF_044757675.1 Kitasatospora sp. NPDC091257 | reverse complement strand
GGGGCACCTGCCCGGTGGCGGCCCCGCGGCGCGGCCTCGCCGGTGAGCCAGAGTGCCAGGATCGTTGCCCCGGACAGGCAGCCGGCGGCGGCGGTGAACCAGCTCCGGAATGTAAGGTCTGACATGTCGTGCAGCTCCTCGAAAGCTGTTCGGCGTTGCCCCCGACAGCCGGTCCTAAGCGGCGGTCGGGGGTTCTTTCGTGATCGACGGTACTCAACCTGTCCATACCTGTCCATGGCCATCCCGGGCTATGCCCGGCTGGCCCTCGCGACTACCGTCGGGGGGTGTTTGAGTTCAGCCCGTCCCGCCCGAAGTGGGAACAGATCGCAGAGATCGTCACCGCCAGAATTGCCGCCGGCGAGCTTCGACCCGACGACAAGCTGTCCGAGGTGGAGTTGTCTGCGGAATTCGGCGTGGACCGAAAGACCGTGCGGAAGGCGATTGCCTCACTGCGGGATGCCCACCTGGTGGTCACCCGTACCGGCATGGGCAGCTTCGTGACCCACAAGGAAGTACGCGGGGACGAGTAGGCCCCGCGCTACCGGAGTTCACCAGCGGAGCGGGGCGGTGAGGCGCGGGTAAACGTCGGAACGTCCGGACAGCGATCGTTCACGTCCCGGCCGCCGAACTTACTGGTCGAGCGGCTTACGGTGTCGGCCACTGCCCTTCCGAAGCAGCGAAACCGGTGTGTCCTCTTGCGGGTCCGCGAACCCGACCTCCCGCCGCACGATCACTGGATAGGCATCCGCATAAGTGCTGGCGACGCCCACCGGCTGCCACGCCGCACCGTCCCACTCCACAACCATGCGCGGAGCGTCCTCGAACAGGCCGCCGCGCCGGACAGTCGGGTCAAGGGTCAGCGCATCCCGTGTGCCCGGCGGCCGCTCGCGGTTGGCGCGAGCGTCGTACCACTCGGTCACGGTTTCGTCGTCGGGTTCGAGCACGGCTGGCCCCCTCGCTCGGCGTCAATCCGAGGTTAGCGGCCCGTCCGGTCGAGTGGAGCCCGGCCAACCCAAAAGCCCGAGCGGCGCCCGGTCGCGCAACGCATCGGCGTACGCGGTCGAGTCGTCGAACTCCCGGAAATGGGTGATCGGGTCCTGCGCGGCGTAGAGCATGGCGAGGGCGCAGCACAGGCAGAAGTCCTGTCCGGTCTCCACGTCCCGCAGATTCGCGTAGTGCTGACAACCGGACCACTGGCACCGCCTACGGTGCCTTCCGACGGCTCAGCGCGCTGGCGTACGACGTCGGCCGCCTGGGGAGCCCAACGTGAGTCCGCAAGGAACCGCGCGGAGTCTTTGGGGGCACCATGATTGAAGGCATGGACCGACAGGCAGGCAGCACGAAGCGACCTCCACAATTCGAACTCCGTTGGGGTGGGCTCCACTTGACCATCCAGCGCATCCCCGCGTGGCTCATCACGGCAGTCACAGCAGGCGGCGGAACCCTCGCGGCCTTGCTGGCACGGAAGTAGCAACTCAGGGGCTCACGGCGAACGCCCCGAAGTCCCTTGCGGTCTTCCCTCGGTGACAGGTGCGACACAGCGACCGCACGTTGTCGTCGGTGTCCTCGCCTCCGAGGGCGAGCGGCGCCCGGTGGTCGACGTCGACCAGGGCCGCGGGGAAGTCTCCGCCGCACACCCCGGAGCCCGCTCGGTCGACCCGCCGTCGAAGTCGCTCCGCCCCACTGTGGCGCCGCGCCACCAGGGCGAGCAGCCGACGGCGGGCCCGGACACTCGGACGGGCTTCGTAGGCCGCGTGGTGGGCCTCGCAGCGTCCTCGGCGAGTCGGAGGTTCGGTGCAGTCGATACAGCGCACGGCGCCCCCTCGGTGGTCGTACGAGTCGGCCAGTTGCAACCTTCCGAAGATGACCCATTTCATGGAACGAGTCATCCGGCGTAGGTTGCAGCCCGGCTCTGTGCCCACCCCGAGACTCGAACTCGGGAAGTCCGCGGCCGGTACCCCGTAGGGCCTCGACCGCGTGCCCCTGCCATTGGGGTTGTGGGCTGGTGGTCGTCCTCGCCGACTCACGGCCGGTCCGGACACGGTGGGGACTGCACGCGCTTACGACCCCTTTCGGCCCGTCCTGGCGGACGGGGTCACTCATGGGCGGGGCCGCCCCCCCCCC
>NZ_JBIVVI010001401.1:0-2125 GCF_044757675.1 Kitasatospora sp. NPDC091257 | reverse complement strand
CCAGCACTGGCCGCCGTGGCGGCAACTCGTGGTCGAGACCGCCCACCGGGTACTCGACTACACCGGCGGCACCCTGGTGATGCCCATGACGGTCCCGGTCGATCCTGGGGCGTTCCGTGCGGGCCAGGGCGGTACGGCGTGTGCCGTCAGCTGGGCCCAGGCGCGGAAGTTGCCGTGGGCGGCGCGCTGGTCGGCGAAGGAGATGTCGTCCGGGTCCGCGTCGGCCCGGACGGGGTGGTAGAGCGGGATCACGTCCAGGACCTCCTCCGGAGTCAGGCGGGCGAGGCGCTGCCAGATGAAGATCCTGGAGGGGAGCGCTGGTTCCTTGCGCAGGGCCTGGTGGCAGCCTTCTCCGCCCACGAAGCGGACGTACTCCAGCTGGTCGCTGGAGAACCACTGGGCCTCGTCCAGGACGAGGGTGCGGGGGTGGGCGGAGAGCCCGGAAGTCCGAGGCTGATGAACAGTTCGTGGCGCACGGCGGCCCGGGTGGTGGGGCGGGTGTGGAAGGTGATGCGGTGGATGTCCTCGCCGGGTTCGAGTTCGCGCAGGCAACTGGTCACCGCGACGGTCTTGCCGAAGCCGGCGCCGCCGTGGATGCACATCATGGCGCGGGCGGCGATGGTGTCGGCGAGGTTATCGCGCACGGCGAGCAGCGCACGGGTGGCCACGACACGGGCCTCGGGCAGGGCGATGTACCGGTCGGTGGATGCGGGCGGCAGGCGAGGGTCACAGGGTGTCCTCGCGGTCGGTTGACGGGGCGGGCCGGGCGGCGGTTCCCACGGCGGCGGGGGTGACCCAGTGGACCGGTGGCGGAGCGGGTGGAATCAGCTCCGGCAGGGCCGGCGAGGCGAGGCCGCTCTCGTGGTGGCGGGACAGCTCCCGGGTCACCTCGGTGGCGGTAGCGGTGTCGAGGCGGTGTGGCGCGGTGGGGGTGGTGGCGGGGGCGAAGCGTTCCTGGCGCAGCTGCTCGGCGGCCCTCGCTTCGGCCCGCAGGCGCCGGGTGCGGGCGCGGCGCAGCGCGGTGAGTTACTCGGGGGTGGCCTGGTCGGCGAGGTGGGCGGTGCCCAGGCGGCGGCCGGCGGGGTCGCAGATTTCGGTCTCGTGGGTGTGATGGGTCATGAACCGGACCCTGACCGCGCGGCTGGCCTGCCCGGCCATCCAGGCGGCGAGGTAGTCGCGGTTCGTGAAGCGGACCCCGTGGCTGGTGATGACGCGGGTGCGGCCGTCGTCCTCGAGCGTGAACGACCACAGGTCCGTAGGCGGAATGTCGGTGATGATCGGTGTCGGGTCGTGCGGCCAGGCCTGAAGCGGGGTGTGGCCGTTCAGGCCGTCCGAGTGGTGCTCGGTGTTCCACCAGGTGACCCAGGCCAGTACCTCAGCGGTGAAGTCCTCGAAGGACCGGGCCGGGGCCGTGGGCAGCCGGTCGGGGCGGCGGCCGGGCTGCTCGGTGCGGTAACCGGGCAAGGCAGCGAACAGCATCCGTATCGCGCTGCGGTTCAGGTTCTCGATGCCGCCCTTCGGATGGGGGCTGTAGGCCGGCAGGTCGTCCACGGTCGTTCCGAACGCGCCGAAGGCCGCGGTGACGGTGCGGGAGAGGAAGTCCTTGCCGCGGTCGATCCGCACGCTCTCCGGCCGGCCCCCGATCGGTCCGTACGGCCCGGTGCGCAGCACCGCGCAGCGCAGCGCCGCCAGGATCGAGGCACCGCCAGGATCGAGGCACGTGAAGGACAGCCCGGCGTCACCGCCACCCCGGTGATTGCTTTCGTCGCACAGTCGATGAACCACGTGACGTACGGCCGCACCAGCTGGCCGTCCGCGTGCACGCGCAGCGGGGCCTGGACGTGATCTCCCTCCCAGACGTGGTTGCGCCAGGTCCGGGGGCGTTTGCCGAACACGTCCTCCGCCTCGGAGCCCTTGCGGTGCCCGGCCCGCTCCCCCGTGACCCACGCCCGGACAGGTGGGTTCGCGGAGGACGGCCCGGGAACAACCCCGGGCGGACGGCGCGCGGCGGCCGAGGCGACGGCGGGGGCGCCCGAAACGGGCGGACCGTCCGGCGGGGCGGGCGGCAGTGCAGCGGCCCGACGGCGCGGGGCGGAGGACGGGCCGGGAGAGGTCACTCCCCCCC
>NZ_JBIVVI010001400.1:0-2126 GCF_044757675.1 Kitasatospora sp. NPDC091257 | reverse complement strand
CCGGCGGCGCGACGGCGCTGGGCGACGGGCTGACGCCGGGCGGCGGGCTCTTATCGGGGGGAGACGTCGATGAGCGCCCACCCCGGCAGCAGCCGCTACCCGCACCTGCTCAGCCCGCTCGACCTCGGCTTCACCACCCTGCCCAACCGCGTGATCATGGGCTCCATGCACGTCGGCCTGGAGGAGGCCCCCGGCGGCTACGAGCGGATGGCCGCCTTCTACGCCGAACGGGCCCGCGGCGGCGTCGGCCTGATCGTCACCGGCGGCATCGCCCCCAACGAGGCCGGGCGCCCCTGGGAGGGCGGCGCGATGCTGACCACCGAGGAGGAGGCCGACAAGCACCGGACCGTCACCGACGCGGTGCACGCCGCCGGCGGCAGGATCGCCCTCCAGATCCTCCACTTCGGCCGCTACGCCTACCACCCCGACCTCGTCGCCCCCAGCGCGATCCAGGCCCCGATCAGCCCCTTCGCGCCCAACGCGCTCACCGCCGAGCAGGTCGAGCAGACCATCGAGGACTTCGCCCGCTGCGCCGAACTCGCCCGCCGCGCCGGGTACGACGGCGTTGAGATCATGGGCTCCGAGGGCTACCTGATCAACGAGTTCGTCGTCGCCGCGACCAACCACCGCGAGGACGAGTGGGGCGGCCCGTACGAGCGGCGGATGCGCTTCCCGGTGGAGATCGTCCGCCGGGTCCGCGAGCGCGTCGGCGAGGACTTCATCATCGTCTACCGCCTCTCCATGCTCGACCTGGTGCCCGGCGGCTCCACCCTGGACGAGGTCGTGCAGCTGGCCCAGGCCGTCGAGGCCGCCGGGGCGACCATCATCAACAGCGGCATCGGCTGGCACGAGGCCCGCATCCCCACCATCGCCACCTCGGTGCCGCGCGGCGCCTTCGCCTGGGTCACGAAGAAGGTGATGGGCAAGGTCGGCATCCCGCTGGTCACCACCAACCGCATCAACACCCCCGAGATCGCCGAGCGCCTGCTCGCCGAGGGCAGCGCCGACCTGGTCTCGATGGCCCGCCCGCTGCTCGCCGACGCCGACTTCGTCGCCAAGGCCCGGGACGACCGCGCCGAGGCCATCAACACCTGCATCGGCTGCAACCAGGCCTGCCTCGACCACACCTTCAACCTCCAGATCACCTCCTGCCTGGTCAACCCGCGCGCCTGCCACGAGACCGAACTCGTCCTCGGCCCCACCCGATCGCGCAAGCGGATCGGCGTCGTCGGAGCCGGCCCCGCCGGCCTCGCCTGCGCCGTCTCCGCCGCCGAGCGCGGCCACGACGTCACCCTGTACGACGCCGCCGAGACGATCGGCGGACAGCTGAACATCGCCCGGCGCATCCCCGGCAAGGAGGAGTTCGACGAGACACTGCGCTACTTCCGCACCCGGCTGGCCGAGTTGGCCGTCACGCTGCGGCTCGGCGCGACCGTCACCGCCGAACAGCTGGCCGAGCAGGGCCACGACGAGATCGTCCTCGCCACCGGCGTCACCCCGCGAACTCCCGCCGACATCCCCGGAATCGACCACCCCAGCGTGCTCGGCTACCTCGACGTGCTGCGCGACGGCGCGACGGTCGGCGAGCGGGTCGCCATCCTCGGCGCGGGCGGCATCGGCTTCGACGTGGCCGAGTTCCTCACCGACCCGGGCGACGCGGCCAGCCTCAACCCGCCCGCGTTCCAGGCCAAGTGGGGCATCGACCCGGACTACCGCGAGCGCGGCGGCCTGCGCGCCCCGGAGCGGCCCAAGCCCCCGCGCAGCGTCCACCTGCTCCAGCGCAGGACCGGCAAGGTCGGCGCCGGCCTCGGCAGGACCACCGGCTGGATCCATCGCACCGAGCTCAAGCACCGCGGCGTGGTGATGGTCCCCGGCGTCACCTACGACCTGATCGACGACGCCGGCCTGCACCTCACCGTCGACGGCGAGCGCCAACTGCTGCCCGTGGACACCGTCGTGCTCTGCACCGGCCAGGAGCCGCGCCGCGACCTGTACGAGGCGCTGCGCGAGCGCGGCCTGCCGGCGCACCTGATCGGCGGCGCCGACGTGGCCGCCGAACTGGACGCCAAGCGGGCCATCAAGCAGGGCACCGAACTGGCCGCCACCCTCTGACCCGGTCCGTACCC
>NZ_JBIVVI010001399.1:0-2130 GCF_044757675.1 Kitasatospora sp. NPDC091257 | reverse complement strand
TCGGTGGCCTGGGGCCCCTGGGCCGGCGCGGGCATGGCCGAGGGCGCGGTCGGCGACGGCCTGCGCCGCCACGGGCTGGTGCCGATGGACCCTGCGGCGGCGCTCTCCGCGCTCGGCCTGGCGCTGGCCCTGGACGAGGGCGAACCGGTCGTCGCCGAGCTGGACTGGAGCCGCTTCGCGCCGATCTTCGGCTCGGTCCGGGAGAGCGCGCTGCTGCGCGGCCTGTCGGCCGCCCCGGAGCCCCGGGCGGCGGACGGCGACCCCGCGGACGCGGACACCTCCGCCGGGTCCGGACCCGGCACGGGCGGCGACCCGTCGTGGCCGCACCGGCTGCACCGACTGTCCGGGCCCGAGGGCCGCAAACTGCTGACGGAGCTGGTGCGGAGCGAAGCGGCCGCCGTGCTGGGCCACGAGTCGGCCGCCGGCCTCATGGCCGACCGCCCGTTCCGCGAGCTGGGCTTCGACTCGCTCACCGCCGTCGAACTCCGCAACCGGCTGGTCGCGGCCACCGCTCTGCCGCTCGCGTTCACCACCGTCTTCGACCACCCGACGGCAGCCGCGCTCGCCGCCCACCTCTTCGCCGAGCTGAGCGGCACCGAACCGGACGCCGACCGCACGACCGGCACGGCCGCGACGGACTCCGCGGCCGCCGACGGCGCGGCCGGGCCCGCGGCGGCCGACGAACCCCTGGCGATCGTCTCGATGGCCTGCCGGTTCCCGGGCGGCGTCCGCTCGCCCGAGGACCTGTGGCAGCTGGTGGCCGACGGAGTGGACGCGGTCGCCGCGCTGCCCGCCGACCGCGGCTGGCCGCTGGACACTCTCTACGACCCGGACCCCCTGCACCCGGGCACCTTCTACACCACCGGCGGCGGATTCCTGGACGGCGCGGCCGAGTTCGACGCGGAGTTCTTCGGCATCTCCCCGCGCGAAGCACTGGCCATGGACCCGCAGCAGCGACTGCTCCTCGAAACCAGCTGGGAGGCGCTGGAGCGGGCCGGACTCGACCCCGCGTCGGTCCGCGGCAGCGAGGGCGGCGTCTACGTCGGCGTCGCCGCCCAGGGCTACGGCACCGGCCCGCAGGACCCGTCCGACGAGATCGAGGGGCACCTCCTCAGCGGCACGGTCACCAGCGTCGCCTCCGGCCGCGTCGCCTACACCCTCGGACTCGGCGGCCCCGCCGTGACCGTGGAGACGGCCTGCTCGTCCTCGCTGGTGGCACTGCACCTGGCCGGCCAGGCACTGCGCGCCGGCGACTGCTCGTTCGCCCTGGTCGGCGGCGCCGCGGTGATGGCGAGCCCGGACGTCTTCGTCGAGTTCAGCCGTCAGCAGGGCCTGTCGCCCGACGGCCGCTGCCGCTCCTTCGCCGAAGCGGCGAACGGCACGGGCTGGGGCGAAGGGGTGGGCGTCCTGCTCGTGGAACGCCTCTCCGACGCGCGCCGCCTCGGACATCCGGTCCTCGCCCTCGTCCGGGGCACCGCGGTGAACCAGGACGGTGCCAGCAACGGCCTCACCGCTCCGAGCGGCCCCGCGCAGCAGCGGGTGATCAGGACCGCGCTGGCCGCGGCAGGACTGTCCGGCGCCGATATCGACCTGGTCGAGGGGCACGGCACCGGCACCGTGCTCGGCGACCCCATCGAGGCGCAGGCCCTGCTGGCCACCTACGGCCAGGACCGGCCCGCCGACCGCCCGCTGTGGCTGGGATCGCTGAAGTCCAACATCGGGCACACCCAGGCCGCCGCCGGGGTCGCCGGCGTCATCAAGACCGTGCTCGCGCTGCGCAACGGCGTGCTCCCCGGCACCCTGCACGCACAGGAGGCGTCCAGCCGGGTGGACTGGTCGGCCGGCGCGGTCCGGCTGCTCGCGGACGCCCGCCCCTGGGAAGCCCCGGACGGGGACCGGCCGCGCCGGGCCGGCGTCTCCGCGTTCGGCATGAGCGGCACCAATGCCCACGCCGTTCTGGAGGAAGCGCCCGCAGCCGACGACGCCCCGCTGCCCGACGGCACGGACGGCGAACCGTCCGAGGACACCGGGACCACCGTTCCGTGGCTGCTCTCCGCCATGACCCCCGAGGCCCTGCGCCGACAGGCGAGCCGACTGGTCGAGCACCTGCGGGCCGGCCCCGACGGGGGC
>NZ_JBIVVI010001398.1:0-2131 GCF_044757675.1 Kitasatospora sp. NPDC091257 | reverse complement strand
GGCGCGGCGGGTGTTGCCGCGCCCACCCCGGTGGTCCCGCGGGGCGGTCAGTTGACGAAGACGGCCGGGCCGCCCGCCTGGCTGGTGTCGGCCACCGGGCCGTACGTCGCGGAGAAGTAGCCGTCGGCCGGGCAGAGCGTCGAGCCGCCGCTCTTGGCGAAGTGCTCGGTGCGGAACGCCAGGCTGTGCGCGGCGTTGTCGGCGTTGCCGGTGAAGGCGCCGCTCAGCTGGTAGGAACAGGTGATGGTGCCGAACCAGGTGTCCAGGACGGCGGTGGCCTGGATCGTGCCGGCGGACCCGCCGGTGAGGGTGACCGGCAGGCCGGGCGCGTCGGAGACGGTGACGCCGTACGGCAGGTTGCCGACCGTCAGGCTGCGCACCGAGGTGACCCCGGTGACGTTGGCGGTGCACGAGCCGAAGGTCAGCCCGGTCAGCGAGGCGGTCGCGCTGCCCGGCGCCGCCGGGTTGCCCAGCACCGAGGCCGAGAGCTGCGACGTGGCGCAGGTGACGCCGGTGGTGCTGGTCGCGGTCGAGTAGAAGGTGGCCTTGGTGCCGGTGGCGAGCGGCGCGGCGAGCGCGTCGCCCACGGCGACGGCGGTACCGCCCGCGCTCCCGGTGGTGAGCACCGGACCGGCGGTGAGGGGCTGCGGCGACGCGGAGGCGGGGGCGGCGGCCAGAGCGCCGGCCGCGCAGACGGCGGCGGCGGTGACGGCGAGGTGACGGCTGAAGCGCATGGGAAAACCTCTTCCTCGGTGAGGGGCGAGAAGACGTCCTCTCGCGGCTCCCGAGCGGTGGGGACCGGGGAGCGCGCGGCGTTTCCGGTTTCCCTACGGTCCAGCCGTGACCGTGCGCCGTCAAGGCGATGGGACAAACTTGCTGACTTTTCGTCAATAAACCCCAACTCGCCGTCTCTGGGGGCTGGTTGACCGCCGTCTCGCCGACCCGACCCCGCGGCCCCGAGGGGCCGGAGCACCCGGCGGCCCCGCCGCCTGCGAGAATTCCGGCATGGCTGAGCACGACAGCGACCACGGCTACCTCCTGGACAACCGCCAGTCGGAGGCGGGAATCCGCTTCCGCGCCCTCGCCGAGCTGTTCGACCCGGTGACCTTCCGGCACGTCGACGCCCTCGGAATCGGCCCCGGCATGCGCTGCTGGGAGGTCGGCGCGGGCGGCCCCTCGGTGCCGCTCGGTCTCGCCGAACGCGTCGGCCCGACCGGCACGGTGGTCGCCACCGACATCGACGTCTCCTGGACCGCCCCCGCCGCCGGCGGCGTGATCGAGGTGCTGCGCCACGACGTGGCCGCCGACCCGCCGCCGCCCGGCGGCTTCGACCTGGTGCACGCCCGGCTGGTCCTGGTGCACGTCGCCGACCGCGCCGAGGCCCTGCGCCGGATGGTCCAGGCGCTGCGCCCCGGCGGCCGGCTGCTCCTGGAGGACGCCGACCCGGCCCTCCAGCCGCTGCTTTGCCCGGACGAGTCCGGGCCCGACGAGCGCCTCGCCAACCGGCTGCGGTCGGGCTTCCGCACCCTGATGGCCGGGCGCGGCGCCGACCTCGCGTACGGGCGGACGCTGCCCCGGGCGCTGCGCGAGGCCGGCCTCGTCGACGTCCGGGCCGACGCCTACTTCCCGATCACCTCGCCGGCCTGCGCGGTCCTGGAGGACGCGACGGTCCGGCAGATCCGCGGGCTGCTGGTGCGGGAAGGGCTCGCGACGGACGAGGAGATCGACCGTCACCTGGCCAACGTCGCCGGCGGCCGGCTCGACCTGGCCACCGCCCCGATGATCTCCGCCTGGGCGCGCCGGCCGTGAACCGCCGCCCGGGAGCGGATCGCCCGCCGGGCCGCCGGGACGCCCGGCCGTGCCGTCCACGCGGACGGCGAACTGCTGCGCCGCATCGCGCGCGGCGAGCGGCCGATCGAGTCCTGGACGCCGATCGCGCTGGACGCCCCCTGCCTGGCCGTGGACACCACCCGGGGCTGGAACCCGCCCCTGGAGCGGATCGCGGCCTTCGCCACCGGCGCCGCCGAGGATCCCTCCGGCCGGGCGGGGAACCGGGGCCGTCGTCGGTCTAACCTCGACGGTATGGACGCGTTCGAACACCCGGACGGACGGGCCGCCGTGCCACCGGGGG
>NZ_JBIVVI010001397.1:0-2132 GCF_044757675.1 Kitasatospora sp. NPDC091257 | reverse complement strand
CGCCCCCGGGCAGCACCCGGCCACCCGGCCACCCGGCCACCCGGCCACCCGGCCACCCGGCCACCCGGCCACCCGGAACCACAAACACCAGGGACGGCGGCCAGACCCGGGCCACCGCCCGAACGGCACCAACCACCCGCCACCACCACCCGGCCCGGCCCGGCACACCCCACCACGGACGCCACCGCGCCACCCACACCAACGGCCGACCAAACACCGCACCCGGTCCGGACAACCGACCCACCGCACCCACCGCACCGGGCAGCACCCAGCCACCCGGCACGACGGGCGCCGAACACACCGAACACAACAGAGCCGCCGACCCCGGGAACCAACCACCCAGGACAGCAGCCCAGTTCGACCGGAAACACCCCACGACGGGCGGCACCCGGCCGCCCGGAACGGCACAGCACGGCACGGCACGGCACGGCACGGCACGACAGGCACCGGGGCGGCTGCCCGGCACGGCCGTCCACCCCGGGACAGCGTCAAACCCCGGGCACCTCGGCCCGGCTCCGCCGGCACACCGCCCACCGGTCAGCACCCAACCACCCGCCCGCGCCAGAAGCCGGGTTCAACCGGCACACCGCACCACGGACGGCACCCGGCCACCCGGCACGACAGGCGCCGAGGGCAGCCGCCCGGCCGATCCGGCCCGGCCCGATCACGGCCGCACCGCGCTCCACGCGCGGCACCGAGGACCACGCACCAGGCACCAAGCACCAAGCACCAGGCACCGCACGCCGGGCCACCCGCGGCCCGGTCCCGGCACAGAACACCGCCCGAGACCGCCCGACCGGCCGCACCACGACCGCAACAACCGGCCCCACCGCCGCCACGGCCGCCACGGCGGCCCGAGCAGCACGGCGGCCCGAGCGGCACCGAAGACCCGGCACCACGCACCACGCACCACGCGCGGCACCGAGGACCACGCACCACGCACCACGCACCACGCACCGCGCGCGGCACCACGCACCACGCACCACGCGCGGCACCGAGGACCACGCACCACGCACCAGGCACCGCGCACCGCGCGCGGCACCGAGGACCACGCACCACGCACCACGCACCGGCCATCGGGCACCGCAGGCCGGGCCACCCGCCACCGCGCGCCGGGCGCCGGCCCCGCCGCCGCCCACCCGTCCGATACCCACCACCACCGTCAACCGAGGGGCCCCATCCCATGACCACCGTCGAAGCCCGCTCCATCAACCCCGACGTCGAGGCCATCCGCCACCACTACGAGGTCCCCAACGAGCTCTACCGGCTCATCCTGGGCCCCACCATGATGTACTCCGGCGGCTACTGGGAGGACGGCGAGGACCTCGTCGCCGTCCTCGACGAGGCCCAGGAACGCAAGCTCGACGCCTTCACCGACCTCGCCCGCGCCGCCCACACCGACACCGTCCTGGACATCGGCTGCGGCTGGGGCACCATGCTCAACCGCCTCACCACCGTCCACGGCGTCAAGAAGGCCGTCGGCGTCACCCTCTCCCGCACCCAGGCCGACTTCGTCGACGCCCTCGCCAACCCCGCCATCGAAGCCCGCGTCGAAAGCTGGGAGGACCACCGCCTCGCCGACGGCCAGGCCCCCTACGACGCCGCGTTCTGCATCAACGCACTCGAACACTTCGTGCTCTCCTCCCTCACCCCCAAGGAGCGCACCCAGCGCTACCGCGTCTTCTTCAAGCAGGTCCACTCCCTCCTCAAGCCCGGCGCCCGCTTCGTCCTGCACACCATGACCGTCGAGAACCCCCCGCTGCGCCGCCAGCTCCTGGACGACCTGAAGTTCCTCCAGCGCGAGGAGTTCGAGGGCTGCCACATCCCGCGCCTGCCCGAACTCGCCGCCGGCCTCGACGGCCTCTTCGAGGTCACCGAGATCCGCAACGAACCCGAGTCCTTCGCCCGCGCCTGCCGCGCCTGGCTCCAACTCCTCGCCGCCCGCCGCGACGAAGCCGTCACCATGACCGACGAGACCACCGTCGCCCGCTTCGAGCGCTACCTCGACATCTTCGCCTACACCCTCGAAGACCACATCTTCAACAACTTCCGCGTCACCCTCACCCGCCGCGCCTGACCCCCGGGCCCACCGAGGACACCCGAGAAGAGGACACCGACGCCATGACCACCAC
>NZ_JBIVVI010001396.1:0-2133 GCF_044757675.1 Kitasatospora sp. NPDC091257 | reverse complement strand
GTGTGTGTGGGGGGGGGGGGGGGGGGGGGGGGCCCCCCCCGCCACCAGCTTCACCCGATGGGGTGATCTTCGCCGGTCGAACTAGGCCGAACGAGTGATCATCCGTCCGCGTATCCGCGCAGGTCAGCGCACCGGCATCGACATGTACACCGCCCGTCGCCCGTAGCAGGCGGGCACCGGCACCTCCCGGTGCGCCCGGTAGCCGAGCAGCCGCAGCAGGATGTCCGCCCCGCGCACCGCGACCATCGAGATCCGCTCGTAGCCCTGCCCGCTCGCGTGCTCCCGGAAGTGCCGGATGAAGCCCAGCGCGACGTCCCGTCCGCGCAGGTCCTCGGCGATCACCAGGTCGTGCACGTGCAGGTTGGTCGAGCGGAAGGCCTGCTCCTCCGGGCGGCTGAGGTCCGGGCAGCGCAGCGGCGGGTAGGGCAGGCTCAGCAGGTAGCCGCGCACCACGCCGTGCTGCTCCAGCACGAAGCAGGTGCCGGGCGAGCTGCGGGCGCGCGACTGGAGCGCCTCCCGGCCCTCGGACAGGTCGTCGGCCGCGTAGGCGTCGTGCTCCAGCGCGACCACGGCGTCCCAGTCGTCGTCGGCCAGCTGCCGGATCCGGAGGTCCTCGCTCACCGAGCCGGCGCCTCCGTGCCGGCGTCCGTGCCGTCCGTGCCGGTGTCGAGTCCCTCCGCGCGGGCGGCGGCCACCATCGGCGCCCAGGCCTCCACCAGCACCGCCCACCGCTCGGCGTCCTGCCGGGCCTCGTCCAGGAGCTGCTGCCGCTGCCCGGCCACCACGTCCGCGAGCTCGGCGTACTTGCCGCCCAGCTTGCGGTAGGAGCGGTCCAGGACGTCCAGGCAGTGCACGTTCCCGGCCGGGTCCCAGTCGACGCTGCCCCGCACCAGGTCGAGGATCGGCTCGACCTTCAGTCCGTGCCGCTCGTCCAGCAGCCCGCGGCCGAGGTCGATCATCCCGCCGTAGACCGGGTACAGGTACAGCATCGAGAGCAGGAACTTGACGAACCGCATCTGGTAGGAGACGAAGCCGGTGCCGGTGCGGCGCTCGGGCGTGTAGTAGTTGACGATGTGGCGGTTGTGGACGACGCCGGGCAGCCGGGAGTGGACCATGGCGTGCAGCAGGGCGTAGTCGCTGCCGATGGTCTCGATCGAGGGCAGCAGCGGCAGCACCTCGTAGGCCCGGTGGTCCAGGGCGATGTTGCACATGTAGACGTCCCAGATGTCGGGCACGCCGAGGACGGATTCGTCGGTGCTGAACGGCTCGGAGCCGGCGCCCTTGAAGGAGACGTCCACCATCGCGTCCCTCTCCTCCTCCGACCACACCGGTGGGGTCCACAGGCGCACCACGTCGCGGTAGACGGCCGGGTCCATCTCGTGGATCTCGCTGATGTCCACGTTGAGTTCGCCGATGAAGGAGCCGCTGACCAGCATCACCGGCTTGTCCGCGTCGGCCGGGTCGAGCTCGGAGCGGGACACGCCGGCCACCGCCTCGCCGGCCGGGCGGCCGATCGAGAGCAGCTCGTGGTGGATCGGGAAGACCTTCCGGCCGTCGACGACCTGGAAGTCGGCGTCGTCGTTGCGCAGGTGCGCCGAGGTGCAGCCCAGGGCGGCCGCGCCGAGGAAGAGCCGGTTGACGCAGGAACCGTACGCGACGGCCCGCGGGAGCATCAGGTCGAGCAGCAGTTCGGGGTCGGCGGCGCCGGAGCGCTCGGACACCCGGCGCAGGAACTCCCGCTGCCCCGCCTCGCCCAGGTGGTGGACGGCCACGCCGGGGGTCGGCTCCAGCGCGGCCACGGCGCCCGCGTTCTCCGCGAACCCGACGGCGTCGGTGGTGTCGAGGACGAGGAGGTGCACCTCGACCCCGAAGGTCGCGACGGCGTAGGCCGCCTCCTCGGCGAGTTCCGCGATGGTGTCGGGGCAGGGCCGCATGGTGGGCAGGGCGAGACAGACTCTTTGCATGGTGCGGATTTCTCCATCGGATCGTCAGATTCGGTTCCACGGAGGCCAGTTGGGCGCACAGGGAGGACCCGGGCGCGGGCTGGTGCCGGTCCGCCGGACTACCGTGGACTAGACCACTTTTGATGTCAACGATTGACAGCGGCGCCCCGACGGGGTGCAATACGCCCCC
>NZ_JBIVVI010001395.1:0-2135 GCF_044757675.1 Kitasatospora sp. NPDC091257 | reverse complement strand
CCGGCGGCGCCCCCACGGACACCCTGAAGAGGGACGCCCCGCCGGAGGACACCGGACTGCCCAGCGACTCCCAGGCCGCCGCCGCCCGCCGCGGCCCCGCCGGCCCCGGCCGCTTCATGGGCGGCCAGGGCACCGAGAAGTCCATGGACTTCAAGGGCTCCGGCAAGCGCGTCCTCGGCCTGCTGCGCCCCGAACGCAACACCCTGATCGGCGTCCTGCTCCTCGGCGTCATCGGCATCGGCTGCGCCGTCATCGGCCCCAAGATCCTCGGCGACGCCACCGACCTGATCTTCGCCGGCGTCGTCGGCGCCCGCTTCCAGGCCGGCACCTCCAAGGAACAGGTCGTCGACGGGCTGCGCGCCCACGGCGAGGGCGGCGTCGCCGACCTGCTCTCCTCCGTCGACTTCACCCCCGGCCAGGGCATGGACTTCGGCGCCATCGGCACCGTCCTGCTCTGGGTGCTCGGCATCTACGTCGCCTCCGCCGTCTTCGGGATCTTCCAGGGCCGACTGGCCACCCGGGCCATCCAGGCCGCCGGCTACCGGCTGCGCCAGGACGTCGAGGCCAAGCTCTCCCGGCTGCCGCTCAGCTACTTCGACAAGCAGCCGCGCGGCGAGGTGCTCAGCCGGGTCACCAACGACATCGACAACATCGGCCAGTCCATGCAGCAGACCCTCGGACAGGTCGTCAACTCGCTGCTCACCGTGGTCGGCGTGCTCGCGATGATGTTCTGGATCTCCCCGCTGCTCGCCGTGATCGCACTGGTCTCGGTGCCCGCCTCGGTGATCGTCGCCACCAAGGTCGGCAAGCGGGCCCAGCCGCAGTTCGTCCAGCAGTGGAAGTCCACCGGCCAGCTCAACGCCCACATCGAGGAGATGTACACCGGCCACACCCTGGTCAAGGTGTTCGGGCGCCAGCAGGAGTCCGCGGAGACCTTCCGCGAGCACAACGACGCGCTCTACCAGGCCAGCTACAAGGCCCAGTTCATCTCCGGCACCATCCAGCCCGCGATGATGCTGATCGGCAACCTCCAGTACGTGCTGGTCGCCGTCGTCGGCGGCCTGCGGGTGGCCAGCGGCTCGCTGTCCATCGGCGACGTCCAGGCGTTCATCCAGTACTCGCGGCAGTTCAGCCAGCCGCTCACCCAGGTCGCCAGCATGGCCAACCTGGTGCAGTCCGGCGTCGCCTCCGCCGAACGCGTCTTCGAGCTGCTGGACGCCCCCGAGCAGAGCCCCGAACCGGCCATGCCCGAACGGCCCGACGTGCTGCACGGCCGGGTCTCCTTCCAGGACGTGGCCTTCCGCTACGACCCCGAGAAGCCGCTCATCGAGGACCTCTCGCTCAAGGTCGAACCCGGGCAGACCGTCGCCATCGTCGGCCCCACCGGCGCCGGCAAGACCACCCTGGTCAACCTGCTGATGCGGTTCTACGAGGTCAGCTCCGGACGGATCACCCTCGACGGCGTGGACATCGCCGCGATGTCCCGCGAGGAACTGCGCTCCGGCATCGGCATGGTGCTCCAGGACACCTGGCTGTTCGGCGGCACCATCGCCGACAACATCGCCTACGGCGCCGAGTCTGCCACCCGCGAACAGGTCGTCGAGGCCGCCAGGGCCGCCCACGTCGACCGCTTCGTGCGCACCCTGCCGGACGGCTACGACACCGTCATCGACGACGAGGGCACCAACGTCAGCACCGGCGAGAAGCAGCTGATCACCATCGCCCGGGCGTTCCTCGCCCAGCCGTCCATCCTGGTCCTGGACGAGGCGACCAGCTCCGTCGACACCCGCACCGAGGTGCTGATCCAGCGGGCCATGGCCCGGCTGCGCACCGGCCGCACCAGCTTCGTGATCGCCCACCGGCTCTCCACCATCCGGGACGCCGACGTGATCCTGGTGATGGAGAACGGCTCGATCGTCGAGCAGGGCTCGCACGACGAGCTGATCGCCGCCGACGGCGCCTACGCCCGGCTCTACCAGGCACAGTTCGCCGAGGCCGCGGTCGAGATGGACTGACGTCCGGCCGACCGGAGGGCCGGGGCGGGGACTTCCCGCCCCGGCCCTTCGCTTCGCGGACACCGCGCGCTACGTTGGGCCCGTGATCGACGACCAGGCCCCGGACCGCCCGGACACCAG
>NZ_JBIVVI010001394.1:0-2137 GCF_044757675.1 Kitasatospora sp. NPDC091257 | reverse complement strand
AGGGGGAGCCGGAGCCGATTCCGCCGGGCCTGTGGAAGATGGGCGGGGTGCTCGCGCTGGGGCCGGTGCTCGCGCTGCTGGACAGCACGATCGTCAACGTCGGCATCGACTCCGTCGGGCGCGATCTGCACGGCTCGATCGCGGAGATGCAGTGGGTGGCCACGGGATACCTGCTGGCGATCTCGCTGACCATGCCGCTCTCGGGTTGGGCCGCCGGCCGCTTCGGGGGACGGCGGGCGTGGCTCGCCTCGGTCGTCCTGTTCGTGCTCGGATCGGCGTTGTGCGGCCTGGCCTGGTCGACGGGCAGTCTGATCGCCTTCCGGGTGCTGCAGGGGATCGGCGGCGGGATGATTCAACCGCTCGGCCAGGCGATCATCATACAAGCGGCCGGGCCGTCCAGGGTCGGGCGGGTGATGGGCACGCTGATGCTTCCGATCAGCCTGGCCCCGGTCCTGGGGCCGATCCTCGGCGGGCTGGTGCTGGAGCACTTCGACTGGCGCTGGATGTTCCTGCTGAACGTGCCGGTGGGGCTGGTGATCCTGCTGCTCGCCGCCCGCTGGCTGCCGTCCGACGAGACGTCGGACGCACCGAAGCCCCGGCTGGACGTGACCGGTCTGGTGCTGCTCTCGCCCGGCCTGACCGGGCTGGTCTACGGGCTCGCGACGATCGGTGACGGCGCAACGGCCGGCTGGGTCGCTCTGGCGGCGGGCGCGGTGCTGGTGGCGGCCTACGGCTGGTACGCGCTGCGGGTGGGGCGCGGGGGCGTCCGGACGCCGCTGATCGACCTGCGGCTGTTCGCCCGGCGCGGCTTCAGCGTGGCGACGGCGAACAGCTTCCTGCAGGGCGCCGCGCTCTACAGCTCGATGTTCCTGGTGCCGCTCTACTACCAGCAGGTGAAGCACGCCGGCGCGGTGGAGGCCGGTCTGCTGCTGGCGCCGCAGGCCCTCGGCACGGCGGTCACCGCCATGCTGGCCGCCCGGATGACCGACCGCATCGCGCCGCGTCCGCTGATCATGATCGGCATCGGCTGCTCCCTGGTCGGCACGATCGCGTTCACCCAGCTGGGCAGCGGCTCCGAACCGGCCGCCTGGCTGATCGCCGGCTCGCTGGCACTGCGCGGCGCGGGTATGGGGATGATCGCGATCCCCGGCCTGGCAGTGGTGTACGGGAGCGTCGAGAAGGACCAGGTGCCGGCGGCGGCGGGTGCGGTCAACGTGCTGAACCGGGTGGGCGGGGCGCTCGGCACGGCGGTGCTGACGCTGGCGCTCCAACAGGCGCAGGACGGGCACCCGGGCCGGCCGGGTGCGGCCTTCGGCGAGACCTTCTGGTGGGTGCTGGCCCTGTCCGCGCTCGCCATCGCTCCGGCGCTGCTCTACCCGAACACCCGCCGATCCGGCTGACCACCGGCCGGCTCCCGACCACCCAGACCTGGAGGCACCCGTGTCCATCCGTCACCCCGACGGCCTTCGCCTGCTCAGCGTCCACGCGCACCCCGACGACGAGTCCAGCAAGGGTGCGGCCACCCTCGCCCGGTACGCGGCCGAGGGCGTGGACGTCCTGGTCGCCACCTGCACCGGCGGCGAGCGCGGCTCGGTGCTCAACCCGGCCATGGACCGGCCCGAGGTCCGGGCCGACATCGCCCGCGTCCGGCGCGAGGAGATGGCGGCCGCCCGGGAGATCCTCGGTGTGCGCCAGCGGTTCCTCGGCTTCGTCGACTCCGGGATGCCCGGCCCGGACGAACCCCTTCCCGAGGGCTGCTTCGCCGCCCGGCCGGTGGAGCTCGCGGCGGCGCCGCTGGTCGCACTGATCCGGGAGTTCCGCCCGCAGGTGGTGATCACCTACGACGAGACCGGCGGCTACCCGCACCCGGACCACGTGATGACCCACCGGGTCACGGTGGCGGCCGTCGAAGCCGCCGCCGACCCGGAGCACGATCCCGGGCCGGGCGAGCCCTGGCAGGTGTCCAAGCTCTACTACCACCTGGCGCTCTCCCGGGCCTGGTTCCGGGCCCTGCACGAGGCCATGACGGAACGGGGCGTCCCCTCGGGGATGGGCGAGCTGCTCGCCGGCTGGCCCGACACCCCGCCGCCGGGGAGATCCTGCTGGGCCACGCCGACGTGGTGCTCGCCCAGCTGGA
>NZ_JBIVVI010001393.1:0-2141 GCF_044757675.1 Kitasatospora sp. NPDC091257 | reverse complement strand
GGGGGAACGGTCTGCGGACGGTCGGTTCGGGGGAGCCGACCGGTCGTGAGGCCGCCGGTGCGACGCTGCTGCGGCTGAACCCCGCCGCGGCCCGCACCACCGAGGCGGGACAGGGAGGCGCGCAGGGGGAGCACCCGGCCGTCGCGGAGGACCACATCACGGAGTTCACCGCGTACGTGCGCGAGCGCCGCGCCTCCCTGTACGCCACGGCCTACCACCTGACCGGTGACCGCTACGAGGCCGAGGACCTGCTGCAGAGCGCGCTCTTCAGCACCTACCGGGCCTGGGGCCGGATCACCGACAAGGCCGCGGTCGGCGGGTACCTCCGCCGCACCATGACCAACCTGCACATCTCCGCCTGGCGGCGCCGCAAGGTCAACGAGTACCCGACCGAGGAGCTGCCGGAGACGGCCGGCGACACCGACGCGATGGGCGGCACCGAGCTGCGCACCGTGCTCTGGCAGGCGCTGGCGAAGCTGCCGGAGAACCAGCGCACCATGCTGGTGCTGCGGTACTACGAGGGCAAGACCGACCCGGAGATCGCCGACGTGCTGGGGATCAGCGTCGGCACGGTCAAGAGCAGCATCTGGCGCGCCCTGCGCCGGCTGCGCGAGGACGAGCACCTGAACAAGTCGGGCGACACCGTCCGGGCGTTCGGCGAGCTGGTCGCGTAACGAGGACTCCCGTCGGGGGACGGGAAGCGGACGGTCACGGTCCGGGGGCAGCGGCTCGGGGGAGCACGCCCGTGGGGGAGCCGAGGACCGTTCGGGGAAGGCGAAGGGCCCGGTGCGGGGGAGACGCACCGGGCCCTTCGTCATGTCCTGGGTGTCACGGCCCCGCGGCGCGGGGCCGGTCCGGGCCGCGGGATCCGGCCCCGGGGTTCAGGCCGCGGAGAGCTCGGTGGTCCGGGCCGCGGCGCGGATCCGCCGCTCGGCCTCCGGGCCGGCGCACGCGTACGAGCCGAGCGCGACCTGCCGCCCGACGATGGACCGCTCGGCCCGCATCAGCCGCAGGCCCCGGCGCAGCAGCACCGGCAGCGACTTGCGGCCCTCCCGGACGTCCCGGCGCAGCCGGCGCCAGGCCGTGGTGAGCGCGCCGTTGCGCAGGCACAGGGCGTCGCCCAGCAGGCCCTGGTCGGCGCACTCGGCGGTGATCTCGGCGGCGAATATGCCCTCCGCGATGAACGCGCCCGCCCCGCCCAGCTCCAGGCCGCGGGTGCCGATCCGGCCGTTGTCCGGGATCGAGTACACCGGGACGTCCGTGCGCCCGTGCTCGTGCAGGGCGCGGATCGCGGCGACGGCCTGGTCGCGGTGCCAGGCCAGCGGGGAGTCCCAGTCGACGGCGCCGTCCGGCAGCCGCGGCAGGGTCGGGTCGTCCCCGTCCTTGTAGAAGTCGTCGAGCTGGAGCACCGGCAGGCCGCTGCGCTCGGCCAGCGAGGACTTCCCCGACCCGGAGGGCCCGGAGAGCAGGATCACCCGGGCATGCCCGGTCGGTGCGGGGTTCATGGGGGAGTCACTCACGGGACATCAGTCTGACGCATCCCGGCCGGTTGCCGAAACCGGTCGGCTCAGACCTTCTGCCGCGGCTTCGGGCCGGCCAGGGCGGACCGGACCATCGGCAGGCAGCGGCTGTCCACCTGGAGGTACACCGGCTCCCCGCCGCCGGGCGGCCGGTACGCGGTGGCGGCCCAGTCCTGGTCGTGCCAGGTGTCGGGCTCGGGTTCGTGGAAGGTGCCCCCGACGGGCAGGTCGAGCGGGTCGGCGCCGCGCGCGCGGAAGCTCGCGCTGGCGGCTCCGGGGGTGATCCCCAGCGTCCCGTTGACGTAGCCGGGCCGTCGGCCGGGCCGGTCGGAGCGGGCCGAGCAGGGCAGCCGCACCGCCTTCCCGGCGGCCAGCCGGCGGCGGGCCCGGGCCACCCGCCACCGGCGCAGCACGCCGTCCGTGACGAGTGCCATCAGCTCGCCCAGTTCTTCCATCGCGCCCCCTCGGCCGGTTCCGTCCCGACGATCATGGTCCGGACGCGTACGGACGGGAAGCCCCGAAAGTCGGCCCGGGCGGCGACGAAAGTCGCGGGAACGCCGACGGACCCGCGCCAGGGGGGGAGAGGCGCGGGTCCGTCCAATGACCGTCCGGGCCCTGGGG
>NZ_JBIVVI010001392.1:0-2146 GCF_044757675.1 Kitasatospora sp. NPDC091257 | reverse complement strand
ACCCCCACCGCGACCCTCACGGCCACCGCCTCCCCCACGGCCACCGCGACGCCCACCGCGACGGCGACCCCCACGCCCACCCGGACCGCGACGGCGACCCCCACCGCCACGCCGACCAGCACCACCCCGCCGGCCACCGGCCTGCCCGCCCACGTGGTCACCGGCTACTGGCAGAACTTCGACAACAACTCGACCGTGCAGCGGCTGAGCGACGTCCAGAGCGCGTACGACATCATCGCGGTGTCCTTCGCCGACGCCGTGCCGACCAGGACCGGCGCGATCAGCTTCACCCTGGACCCGGGCCTGTCCAAGGCGCTCGGCGGCTACACCGACGCCCAGTTCCGCGCCGACATCAAGGCCAAGCAGGCGGCCGGCAAGAAGGTCGTCCTCTCCGTCGGCGGCCAGAACGGCGCGATCACCGTCGGGGACGCCACCGCCGGCGCCAACTTCGTCAACAGCGCCTACGCGATCATCAAGGACTACGGCTTCGACGGCATCGACGTCGACCTGGAGAACGGTGTCCAGGCCGGCCCGCTCGGCGACGCGCTGCACTCCCTGCAGGCCAAGGTCGGCCCCGGCTTCGTCCTGACCATGGCCCCCGAGACCATCGGGATGTACAACACCTCCGGCGCCTACTTCCAGCTGGCGCTGAAGACCAAGGACATCCTCACCGTCGTCAACACCCAGTTCTACAACTCGGGCGGCATGAACGGCTGCGACGGCAAGGTCTACAACCAGGGCACCATCGACTTCATCACCTCGCAGGTCTGCACCCAGATCCAGGGCGGCCTGCGGCCGGACCAGGTGGGCATCGGCGTCCCGGCCTCCACCCGGGCCGCGGGCGGCGGCTACGTCGCGCCGACCGTGGTGAACAACGCGCTGGACTGCCTGGCCACCGGTAACAACTGCGGCAGCTTCGTGCCGCCGGCCAAGTGGCCGACCATCCGCGGCGCGATGACCTGGTCGACCAACTGGGACGTCAACAACGGCAACGCGTTCTCCAACGCGGTCGGCCCGTTCGTCCACAAGATGCCGTAACGGCACCCGGCCGCGGCTGCCGAAGGCCGCGGCCACCCGAGCTCCACTCCCCCGGCGCGCCGCTCCTTGAGGGTGGGGCCTGCGCGTCGGCGGCCGGGCCCGTCGCACCGACCGGTGCGGCGGGCCCTTCCGTTCCTCTCCCCTTTGACGCGTTCAATGTCCCGGCGGCACGTGCTCACCGCGCCAGGACCGCGGTGAGCGCGCCGAGCAGCAGGAACGGGCCGACCGGGAGGTCCAGTCCGCGCACCGGGCGGCGACGGACCAGCGCGGCGGCGGCCCGCAGGGTGCCCCACAGCCCGGCGAGCACCATCGCGGCGAACAGCCCGCCGAGCGCCACCGACCAGCCGTACCAGCCGAGCAGCCCGCCCAGGGCGAGCCCGAGCGGGGAGTCCCCCGGGCCCAACGCGCCCAGCCAGACGGCCAGTTCGAGCACACCCCCGACCGCGAGCGCGACCAGCAGGCAGCGCAGCGTCACCCCGGGCCCCGCGGTCGGCACCGCCGCCAGCAGCAGCGCCGTCACCCCGCCGAGCAGTGGCAGGGTCAGCCGGTACGGCAGCCGGCGCACCCGCGCGTCGACGAAACCGAGCGCCACGCCGAGCGCCGCCGCCCAGCCCATCGCCAGGGTCACCACCACCAGCCGGTCCGCCGCGTACGCCACCGCGACGGCGACCGCCACCGCGACCGCCTCCACCGTCCAGGGGCCGGCGCCCAGCCGCTCCCGGCAGCCCCGGCAGCGCCCGGTCGGCGGCAGCAGGCGCAGCCGGCGCCCGCAGGCCGGGCAGTCCTCGCACCAGGGCTCGCCCTCCGGCACCGCGAACCGGGCGATCAGCCCGCGCAGCGGTGGAGCCGCCAGGAGACCGACCAGCACCGCCGCCACCACGACCGGGACCACCGGCGCACCCCCTCTTCGACCGACGCGACCGACACGACCGACGCCATCGGCGCGACCGGCCCCATCCTCCCGCGCCGGGCCGTGTGCCGTCCGTCTCGTTCCGCACGGCAGCGCGACAGCGCTCCTCGCATACACGAGCATTCCGGACATTCGACTACTGGTTCGGAAGGCCGTCCGCCACCCCCGCCTGCCGATCCAAGGGGGCCGTTCGGGCCC
>NZ_JBIVVI010001391.1:0-2151 GCF_044757675.1 Kitasatospora sp. NPDC091257 | reverse complement strand
CACTCGGACGTCACCGGGGGGTGATCTCGCCCATCTCCGCCCAGCCGTCCAGGCCGGGGATCTCGGTCGAGACGATCCGCGGCTTGGCGGCCACCGCGTACGACAGCTCCTCCATGGCCTTGGCGAAGTGCGCGGACTCCACGTGCTCCTTGCCCGCGTCGCCGTCGCGGAACGCCTCGACCAGGACGAACTCGTTGGGGTCGTCGACGCTGCGGGACCACTCGAAGAAGAGGTTGCCGGGCTCCTGGCGGGTGGCCCGGGTGAACTCGTCGACCAGGCCCAGCCACTCGTCGGCGCGCTCGGGGCGGACCGGGAACTTGACCGTGATGAAGATCATGGGACTTCCTTTCGCTCCACGTTCACACGTGGCCGTGCGGACAGGGGCGCGCGGCTCGGCGCGCTCGACATCCATCGTCGCAGCTCAGAAGGGCTGTCCACGACACGGGGGCAGCACGCGTCACGATCGGGCGCCCGTCACGCCGACTGGCAGCCCGGGCACCAGAAGAGGTTGCGGGCGGCGTGCTCCTCCGTCCGCACGTCGGTGCCGCAGACCAGGCAGGGCATGGCGGCCCTCCGGTAGACGTACACCTCGCCGCCGTGGTCGTCCACCCGGGGCGGGCGGCCCATCGCCTCGGGGGTGTGCTCCGGGCGGACGGTGTCGATCCGGCCGGCGGTGACGCCCTCGCGCATCAGGGCGACCAGGTCGGCCCAGACCGCGTCCCACTCCCGGCGGGTGAGGTCGCGCCCGGCCCGGTGCGGGTCGATGCCGTGGCGGAACAGCACCTCGGCCCGGTAGACGTTGCCCACCCCGGCCAGCACCTTCTGGTCCATCAGCAGTGCCGCGACGGTCGTCCGGCTGCCCGATATCCGGCGCCAGGCGGCCTCCGGGTCGGCGTCGGCGCGCAGCGGGTCGGGGCCCAGCCGGGCGGCGACGGCGGCCTTCCGGCCCTCGGTGACGAGCGCGCAGGTGTTGGGGCCGCGCAGGTCGGCGTAGCCGTCCTCGTTCTCCAGCCGCAGCCGGATCAGTCCGACCGGCTCGGGCGCCGGGCCGGTGCCGAAGGTGAATCCGCCGTAGAGGCCGAGGTGGACGTGCACCCAGGCGCCCTCCTCGAAGCCGAGGAAGAGGTGCTTGCCGGTGGCCTCCGCACCGGTGAGCAACTGCCCGTCGATCACCTTGGCCTCGTCGGCGAACCGGCCCTGCGGGCTGGAGACCCGCACCGGGCGGCCGCCGAAGGCCTTCCGGTTCTCGGTGGCGAGGCGGTGGATGATGTGGCCTTCGGGCACGGGCGTCGGCTCCTCCGGGCGCGGCGACATGACCCGTCCATCATCGCAGCCGGCTCCGACAGCTCCGCGACGCCGCGGGCCGGCGGGCCGGGAAGGCGCGGCTCCCGCGGGCCGGGGCGGCGGTTCAGCGGACCGGGATGCCCATCAGCCGGGCCAGGATGACGCGGTCCAGCTCGGCGGCCGTCCCGGCGACGTCCAGGGAGGAGTTGTCGATGATCGGCAGCCCGGAGTTGTACCAGCCGGCCATCCGCCCGTGGATGCGGGCGACCTCCTCGTCCCCGAGGCGGCGGTTGCCGCTGCGCCGGGCGTTGCGGTGCAGGACGGAGTCCAGGCTGGGCAACAGGACGACCGGGATCATGCCGGGGCCGATGTGCCGCTTCCAGCCGCCGAGGCCGATCGCCGGGCGGTCCGGGAAGACGGCGTCGTCGATGATGCAGGAGATGCCGTTGGCCAGGTAGTTGCGGCAGGCGAAGCCGCAGGTGCGGCGGGCCAGCCGGTACTGCGCCTCGGAGGCGTTGTTCCAGCCGGACTGGGGGTTGGCGAAGCCGGACTGCACCCACTCGCGGACGTCGTCCAGGCTGATGTGCGCGGTCGGGGTGGGCCGCCGCTCGGCCCAGTGGCGGGCGACGGTGGTCTTGCCGGCCCCGGCCGGTCCGATCAGCAGGACGGCGATCGGCCCGGTGGCCGCGTGCTGCCGCGGCGGGTGGGTGGGCAGTTGGACGGGCGCGCCGGACGGCAGCACGAAGTGCCCGGTTCCGCCGGCGGGCACCGGGGCGCTCGGCACGGGTGCGGCCGCGGGGGCCGGGGCGGAACGGGCGACGGGCCCGGGAGCGGCGGGGGCCGCGGGCGCCGGCCGGACCGGCGGGG
>NZ_JBIVVI010001390.1:0-2154 GCF_044757675.1 Kitasatospora sp. NPDC091257 | reverse complement strand
GGACGCCGGGCTTGCCGGGCCAGGTGAGGTGGACCAGGCCGTCGCCGAGGGCGTAGTCGCGGTGCGCTTCGCCCAGGCCGCGGTCGGTGGGCGGCAGCCAGCCGGTGGTCCGGCCCAGTGCCAGCTTGGGTACCGGCACCTCGTCGGGGAGTTCGGCCGCAGCGACCGGGGCGACCGGAGCCGCGGGTTGGCTGGCGGCGGCGCGGTGACGGTCGGCCCGGTGGAGCGCGTCCAGGGCGAGGTCGGCGGTGGTGAAGGTCTGGGGCCTGCTGAGGGGTCCTGCGACGAACCGGCCGAGCTGCCCGTCCTGGTGCTCGACGGCGATCCAGCCGCCCAGCCCCCACGGGCCCTGCGGCAACCGGGCGGTCCAGCCGACCGGCGCGCCCTCGCGCAGCAGCAGCTGTGTGCCGCCAGCGTCGGGTGTGTCCCAGGTGGCCAGCTGCCAGCCCTCGCCGAAGGTGATGGTGAGGTCGTCCTCCCGGCCGGGCCGGCCGAAGCGGGTGAGCGGGTTGGTGACTGCCGCGTGCAGCGGGGCGCGCTCGTCCGTTCCGGGCGCCGCGCCGGTGGTTTCGCCCCGGGGCGTTTTCGGGGCGGCCGGGCGGCCCGACGACACCGCGCCATTTTCGGACCGGGGCGTTTCACCGGCCCGGTAGCCGTCGCGGAGCGGGGCCAGGAAATCGCCCCGGGGCGATTTCTCGTTGCCGGGAGCGGCGTCCGGCAGGTTCCACTCCTCCCTGATCCGCGCCTCGGTGCGGGCGTCGGCGTCCAGGCCGGGCCAGCGGACCGCGTCCCGCACGTCCCGGGCGCTGGTGACCAGCAGTGAGACCAGGACGTAGACGTCCTCGGCCAGCTTCGCGTGGGCGCTCATCGGGTCGTCGTCCACGGCGGCCAGGAAGTCCTCGGCGCGGTTGCGGATCGCGTCGGCGGCGCCGAGCACCCGCTGCCGCTCCACCAGCAGCCCGGCCGCGGGCCGCTCCCCCTCGGGTCGCTCCTGCGGCGTGGCGTCCGCGGCAACGGCGGATCCGTCGGGGCCAAGCAGCGCCGCAGCGGTCCGGGCCTTGACCCGCGCCCGGTCGGCGCGGCTCTTGCACGCCTGCGAGCAGTAGGCCAGGCGCCGACCTCGGCCGGTGCGCGACGGCAACGCGGTCTCGCAGTCCGGCCCCTCGCACCGCGCGCCCTCGACCTGGTCGCCGTCCAGATCGAACAGCGCCACCTCACCACCGCTATTTCGCCCCGGTTCGTTTTCCATGGCGTGATCGTAGCCAGGCCCGGCAACCGAATTTCGAACCGGGGCGACATTCTGGCGGATGCCGCTCCGCAGGTCAGCGCCACAATTTCGCACCGCGCCCCGAAAATCCGCACCGCCACAGGCGCGTTGTCCCGCCCCCGTACATAAGGCCGTCGGCCATGTTGTCCCCGGGTTGTCCCCGCACCGCACGGTGCGCAGCGGAGGTTGTCCTCGTTGCACGGCCGGCTGGCCGTAACCGCCGGGGGCCCGGCGCTAAGGTCGACGGCGGGTGTGCGGTCGTAGCGCTGGCCCCCACGCGAGGGCCGCGCGCCGCCGGGCCTGCGACCAGGGGGCTGTGCGCTGGGGGACCGGTTGTCCTACAGTGGGGCCAGGTCGGCGCCGCCCGGCCTCGAACGCGAGAAGACCGCCCGGCCCACTTTCGCAGGGCAAGCCGGACGGCCTTCTCTCAGACCGTCATCTGGGGCCTGGTCCTGCTACATGGGGCCGGGCCCCATGTGGTTGTCGTCGAAGAAGGCCTTGAAGACCATGACCGCGATCTGCGCGACGACGGGCAGCGTGGGCACGGCACGGGCGAACCAGGACGGCTTGCGGGATGCGGGCTTGATGACGGGGGTGTTGCGCGCCGTCTTGCGGCGCTTGCGGCGACGATGCGCCAAGGCGACCTCCGGTGGCCATGGGGGTGGCGGCCCGGAACGGCCGCCAGGGCACGGATGTGATGATCCGTCCGTTCACGGTGGCCTAGGAGATCGCGTGTTCGCTTCCGGGTCAAAGTCTACGCAGTGCGCCCCCGGCCTCAGCAAGCCGATCATTCGGGTGACCACTAGTACTGGGCACGGAGGGGAGTCTCCCTGGCCGACCGGACGGCCGCCGGCGCGATGCGACTGGAGGCGCTGGCCGACGGCGCC
>NZ_JBIVVI010001389.1:0-2154 GCF_044757675.1 Kitasatospora sp. NPDC091257 | reverse complement strand
CCGGGTCGACCCCGGTGACCCCAACGCCGGCTTCCTGGCCGTCCTGGTCACCCCCGACCCCGAGGAGACGCTCGCCGCGCTGGCCGCCGCGCCCACCGTCTCGGTCGAGAGCCGGCTGCGCGAACTGCGCACCCTGCTCGAACTCGGCCGCCACCCGGACGCCGTGCGCCGCCTCGCCGAACTGGAACAGGACCAGCCGGACGACTGGCGGGTGGTCTGGTACCGCGGCCTGACCGCGCTGGTCGGCAGCGAGGCCCCGCCCCGGGCCGAGGAGCGCGCCGGCGCCGAGAGCGAGGAGCGCCCGGAGGCGAGCGGGCGGGTCACGGCCCTGCGGGCCGCCGCGGAGGCCTTCGACGCGGTCTACGACGCCTTCCCCGGCGAGGCCGCCCCCAAGCTGGCCCTCGCCATCTGCGCCGAACTGCTCGCCGACGGCGGCGACGCGGCCGAGTTCTACCGACTGGTGTGGGCCACCGACCACGCCTACCTGAGCGCCGCCTTCGGGCTGGCCCGGGTCCGGCTGGCCGAGGAGGACCGGACCGGCGCGGTCCGCGTCCTGGAGACCGTCCCGGCCACCTCCAACCAGTACACGGCCGCCCGGATCGCCGCCGTCCGGGCCCGGCTGCGCGAGCGCCCGGCCACCGACGACCTGGCCGTCGACCTCGGCGCGAGCTCCGCGCAGCTGACCGCGCTGCGGCTGGACTCCCGCCGCCGCGAGGAGCTCGCGGTCGAGGTGCTCGACGCGGCCCTCGGCTGGGTCGGCGCCGAGGCGGCCGCCGGCCGACGGGCCACCGACCTGGTGGTACTGGGACGTCCCGCACAGGAGCGGGAACTGCGCTTCGCCCTGGAACAGTCCTACCGGGTACTCGCCCGGTTGGCCGACCGGGCCGAGATCAGGATCGAGATGGTGGAACGGGCCAACCGTGCCCGTCCCAGGACGTGGGTGTAGCAGATGCCGCAGCAGACCGAGTGCCCGAGCTGTTCGGAGCCGATGGACCAGGAGGACGCCTTCTGCGGCTCCTGCGGGACCGGCCGGAACGGCCGGGCGGCCCCCGGCTCGATGCCGGCGAGCTGGGCCGCCGCGCGCGGCGAGGCCGTACCGTCGCCGCGCGGGCCGGTCTGCGTGCACTGCGGGCAGCCGCAGGTCGCCCCGGACGGCTACTGCGAGGGCTGCGGCGGCGCCCAGCCGCGCCCGCGCGACCACATGGAGAAGTCGCTCGGGGGCGTCGCCGGGGTCAGCGACCGCGGCGTGCGCCACCACCGCAACGAGGACTCCTTCACCGTCGCCGCGACCTCGCTGCCCGGCGGCGAGCCGGTCGTGGTCGCCGTGGTGTGCGACGGCGTCTCCTCCTCCGACCGCCCGGACGAGGCCTCGGAGACGGCCGTGGACGCCGCCTCCGAGTCGCTGCTGACCGCCCTGGAGGCCGGCCGGGACCCGAACCGGGCGATGCACCAGGCCATCGCCGACGCCGCCAAGGCCGTCGCCGACCTCGCCACCGACGGCGCCGGCCCCACCCGCCCCGACCTCAACGCGCCCGCCTGCACCTACGTCAGCGCCATAGCCGCGGGCGGACGGGTCACCATCGGGTGGGTCGGCGACACCCGGGCGTACTGGATCCCGGACGACCGCGCCGCCGCCGAGCCCTTCCGGCTCACCCAGGACGACTCCTGGGCGGCCCGGATGGTCGAGGCCGGGCTGATGAGCGAGGCCGAGGCCTACTCCGACCCCCGCGCGCACGCGATCACCGGCTGGCTCGGCGCCGACGCCGAGGAGGTCGTGCCGCACACCCTCGACTTCACCCCGCACGTCCCCGGGGTGGTGCTGATCTGCACCGACGGGCTGTGGAACTACGCCGAGGCGGCCACCGACCTGGCGTACTACGTGCGCCCGGACGCCCGCACCGAGCCGCTCGCCACCGCACAGACCCTGGTGAAGTTCGCGGTCGCGGCCGGCGGCCACGACAACATCACCGTCGCCGTGCTGCCGATCGACCCGCCGGCCGCCGCCGTCGAGGAGGCCGAGCAGAGCCCCACCGCGCTGGACCTGCCGGTGATCGCTCCGCGGCCGGCCGGCCGACCGGCCGCGGAGGAGGACGAGGACCACGATCCGACCCTGCCGGACCTCCCGGTGATCGGCTCCCCCGCCGCCCCGCTGCC
>NZ_JBIVVI010001388.1:0-2154 GCF_044757675.1 Kitasatospora sp. NPDC091257 | reverse complement strand
GGCCAGGACCGGGGCCGGAGTCGGCTGGGCGGGGGCCGTCGGGGCCTCGGTGCCCAGTTGGACGGGGGCGGCCGTCAGGCTCGGCACGATCGGAGTCGGGGCGGGCTGGGTGGCGGGGGCCGGGGCGGCCGCCGGGCGGCTCATCACCAGCGAGCCGGTGATGAACCCGGCTCCGGCCAGGCCCAGGGCCGCCAGGGTCCGCAGGTCGAGGCGCAGGGTCACCGCTCGGCGGGGACGGCGGGCGCCGTCCTTGGCGGGGGCCTCGGCGGGGGCGGTGTCGGTCACGGGCTATCTCCTTCGTCGGGCCGGGGGTTCGCGGTCCCCGGCTGGCAGGACCAGCCTCGCACAAAACAGACCTGAGTCAAATAAAAAGACTCTAGTAACTTTGAGTTCGGGGCGGGCACTCAAAGCGCCCGCCCCGCAACCAAGTTGCCCCCTACCGGCCCCGTAGTCCGTGCGCCGTCTGGTAGGCGTACAGCCACGTCAACGGCCCGGTCAGCCCGTCCGCCGGCCCGAGGTCGCCGACGTAGTGCTCCTGGAGCGCCGCGACCTTCCGAAGGTCCAGCTGCTCCATGTCCTCGCTGGGCCCGACCCCGTACGGCGGACCCCAGTCGCCCGCCTGGAGCCAGGTCTGCAGCTGGCGGGCGTAGGGACTGTGCGCGCCCAGCACGAAGTGCTCGCGCCCCGGGAATGGCGGGGCCGGGACCTGGAGCTGCTGCCCGGCCTGGATCAGGTCCGGGTTGGCGATGCCGTTGAGGGCGACCAGCTGCGCCACATCGGTCTCGAGCTGCCCGGCGATCGCGCTGAGGGTGTCGCCCGGCTGCACGGTGTAGACGCCGGCGCTGTCGCCCGACGGCTCGGGCGCGGGCGTCCCGCCGCCACCGCCGCCGGGCCGGGGCGCGCCGCGCTGCACCCAGGAGTACAGCTCACCCCCCGGGCAGGACGTCGCGTAGCCGTCCCTGTGACCGCGGACCTCGCCACCGGCGCCGCCCTGCGCCCGACAGTACTCGATGGCGTCCACCAGGCCGTCGAGCATCGCGTCGGTCGGCGAGGTGATCCCCGAGGTGCCGACCATCGCGCAGACCGCGTAGTGGCCCGCGTTCAACGTCGGGTTGCCGTTCGCACCGTTCTTCCGATTGAGGCCTCGCCCCTCGAAGACGCACCCGTGCGGGCAGACGACGAAGCTGTAGGCGATGTCGATCCAGTCCTCGTTCGGATCGTTGAGGTGGGCGCGCTGGATGTCGCGGACGTGGCCGGCGCATCGGCCGTGGTCGCCCAGCAGGCCGCCGGGGACCGCGTCGCCCTCGTAGTGGATCTTGACGCCCCGGGTGGAGCCGATGCGGGTGTAGGAGCCGGTGGGCGCGGCCGCGCCCCACTCGGAGCGGGAGACGAGCTTCATCGGCTCGCCTCCCGCCCGCGGTCGGCCCGGTTGATGGTCGGCACGGTTTCCTCCCCTGGTCGGGTTGGTTGGTGTGCCGGGACGCTAGGCCTAGCCAGTCGTTAAGGTCGCGCCGTCAGGCGGCGGCCGTCTCGGTCAACACGCCGTCCTGGTAGCCGAATCGGCGTTCACGTATCCGGTCAGGCACCAGGAAAAGCGGGACCAGGCCGCCGCTCTCGGCGGGTGTGGAGCCGACGATGTAGCCGGACGCGATGACCATCACCCACTCCTCGGGCTTCTCCTCGGTGAACCCGACCGGTATGGAGGCGTCCTCTATGAGGCGCCGCTCGCTGGCGCGGCGGGCGTGCGGCCGGGCGATGTGCGGGCACAGCATCAGCGCGGCCTGTGCGCAGGCCTCGTGCATCGGCGGGTCCGAGTAGTAGCCCGACTCCGCCGACTTCGGGCCGCCGAGGAACGCGGCCGGTCCCGCCAGCGGTTCGTCGCACAGCGAGCACCGGCGCCCGAGGGCCAGCCGTAGGGCGACCGTGCCGTTGATGGTCACGAAGTCGACAGCGCCGTCGTGCATGTTGACGACGGGGATCGGCAGACCTCGCTTCTCGTCACGCGGCCGGGCCGCCAGAGCGGGCGGCAGGTCGGGCAGGTCAAGGTCGGTCATCTCGTCCTCCAGGGATGCCCCGTTCGCGGCGGGGCTCGGCAACATGGAGCCCACCAGCGCCGGCTCCAGCCGGCCCGGTCCTCTCGGGTGCCCTGATCCC
>NZ_JBIVVI010001387.1:0-2155 GCF_044757675.1 Kitasatospora sp. NPDC091257 | reverse complement strand
GGTCCCGGGTCCTCGCCGACCCCGGCCTCCCCGGCGGCCACCTGCGGCTGGGCCCGCCAGTGTTGACCGGCGACGGCGTCAAGGACGCCTCGGCCGTCCTCGACACCCGGACGGGCCTCGGCTGGAGCGTCGACCTCTCCTTCCGCGGTTCGGCCGGCGACGCCTGGGCCCGGCTCACCGGGGAGGCGGCGTGCGCCGCGCCGGCCGACCCCGCCCGCCGGGTCGCCATCGTGCTCGACGACCGCGTCCTGTCCGCCCCCGGTGTCCAGGACAGCGTGCTCTGCGGGCAGGGGATCACCGGCGGTTCGACGCAGATCACCGGCGGCTTCTCGGCCGACGAGGCCCGCGACCTCGCCGCCCTGGTTAAGGGCGGCGCCCTGCCCGTCCCGGTGACGGTGATCGAGCAGAGCACCGTCGGCCCCACCCTCGGCGCCGAGGCGATCCGGGCCAGCGCCCTGGCCGCGGCCATCGGCCTGCTCTGCACCGGGGCCTTCATCATCGCGGTGTACCGCCTGCTCGGTGTGCTGGCCACCGTCGCTCTCGCCCTCTACGGACTGATCTCGTACGCCGCCGTGGTCGCGCTCGGCACGACGCTCACCCTGCCCGGGCTGGCCGGCTTCGTCCTCGCCATCGGCATGGCGGTGGACGCCAACGTGCTGGTCTTCGAACGGGCCAGGGAGGAGTACACCGCTCCCCGGGCGACCGGCCCCGGCAAGGAGCGCGACCTGCGGCGCCCGCTCCGCGTCGGGTTCGCGAAGGCATGGAGCGCGGTGGCCGACTCCAACGTGACGACGCTGCTCGCCGCCGGTCTGCTCTTCGTGTTCGCCACCGGCCCGGTCAAGGGCTTCGGGGTGACGCTCTCGATCGGCGTGCTGGCCTCGATGTTCTCGGCCATGCTGATCACCCGGCTGCTCGCCGAGTGGGCGGTGCGCCGGCCCGCCGTCGCCCGGCGGCCCACCCTGACCGGCATGGCCACCGTCGGCCGGCTCCGGACCCGGCTGACCCGGCGGCCGCCCCGGCTGATGCGCCACCGGCGGCGCTGGCTGGGCGCCTGCGCCGGCCTGCTGCTGCTCGCCCTGGCCGGGATCGGCGGGCGCGGCCTGGACTTCGGCGTCGAGTTCACCGGCGGCCGGGTGGCGCAATACACCGCCGCGCAGCGGGTCGACGCGGACGCCGCCCGCGCGGCGGTGGTCGGCGCAGGGTTCCCGCAGGCCGTGGTGCAGACCACCGGCGACACCGGCGTGTCCGTCCGCACCAAGGAGACCGGCGACGACCAGCAGCAGCGCATCCGGGAGGCGCTCACCGGCGTCACCGGCGAACTGTCCGTGGAGCGGGACGAACTGATCGGGCCGAGCCTCGGCAGCGAGCTGCGCGGCTACGCGCTGGCCGCGCTCGGGCTCGCGGTCGCCGCCCAGCTGCTCTACCTCACGATCCGCTTCCGGTGGACCTTCGCGACCGCCGCGGTGATCGCGATGGCGCAGGACCTGCTGCTCGTCCTCGGCCTCTTCGCCTGGCTGGGCAAGCCGGTGGACAGCGTCTTCCTCGCCGCGCTGCTCACCATCGTCGGGTACTCGGTCAACGACACGGTGGTGGTCCTGGACCGGCTGCGCGAGCTGCGCCGGACCGGGACGAAGGCGAGCTGGGCGGCTCTCGCGGACCGCGCCGTGGCGCAGACCCTCCCCCGGACGGTGAACACCGGCATGGGGGCGCTGTTCGTCCTGGTGGCCCTGGCGGCCCTCGGCGGGGACTCGCTCGCCGACTTCTCGGTGGCGCTGCTGGCCGGGGTCCTGACGGGCACGGCGTCGACGGTGTTCACCGCGATGCCGGTGGTCGTACTGCTCCAGGAGCGGTTCCCGGACCGGCCGCGGGAGGTCGGGGCGGCACGGGCGCCTCACACGGCGGGCGCGGCGCGGGCACGGGACCACAACGGGGCGGTGGTCTGAGCGGCGCCGGTTCGGTGGGGAGGCCGTGCGTCCCGCGACCGGCCGGCCGAGTGCCGGCGCCTGCCCCCTGGCGACGTGCGCGTCGCTCTCGACCCGAAGCTGTTCGGCGACTGGTGGGCGCCGGCCGGCTGGACGGTCAACCCCGACGTCGACATGGTCGTCCATACCACCGGGCGCAGAGCCCCAGCGCCGCCGAGCACGCCTCCAGGACT
>NZ_JBIVVI010001386.1:0-2161 GCF_044757675.1 Kitasatospora sp. NPDC091257 | reverse complement strand
CCGCCCGGGGCCGGCCGTCGGCCGTTCCCGGCTCCCCGGCGCCGGGCATCGGGGGCCGGGCGCCGGGTGTGTTGGGTGTCAGGGAACAGGCGTCGGTGTCAGGCGTCGGCGTCGGTGGAGGAGCGCACCACCAGCTGCGGGGCGAAGCGCTCCACGCGCTCCGTCCGTTCGCGGGCGGGGGCCTGAAGGAGGGTCAGGGCGCGCTCGGCCATGGCGGTGAGCGGGTGGCGGATGGAGGTGATGGGCGGGTCGAGGAGTTCGAGCATCTCGGTGTCGTCGAAGCCGGTGACGGCGATCCGCCCGGGGACGGGGACCGCCGAGCGCTGCAGCGTGCTGACGAGGCCGACCGCGAGGACGTCCGCGCCGCAGACGACGGCGTCGATCCCGGTGTGCCGCTCGGCGATGCGCCGGCCCGCGGTGCGGCCGGCGTCGGTGGTGAAGCTGGGCAGCAGGACGGTGGTGGCGTCGGCGCCGCGGGCCTCGGTGAAGGCGGCGAGGCGTTCCGCGCCGGAGGAGGAGGCCTGGTCGGCGGCGACCAGGGCGATCCGGTGGCGGCCGAGGCCTTCGAGGTGGTCGAGGAGCAGTCGCATCGCGGCGGTGTTGTCGAGGGTGACGGCCACCGTGCCGGAGCCGGTGGCCCAGCGGTCGAAGAGGACGACGGGGGTGCGTTCGGCGGCGGCCCGGACGGCGGGGCCGGAGGCGCCGGCGGAGACGGGGACGACGAGCAGTCCGTCGACCCGGCCGCCGAGCAGGGTCTCGATCTGCTCGGCCTCGACGGCGGTGTCGTTGGCGGCGTCGGAGACCACCAACTGCCCTCCGGCGGCGCGGACTTGCTGGGCGAGCGCGTCGGCGAGCTGGACGAAGTAGGGGTTGGCGAGCGAGGGGACGACCACGCCGATGGTGCCCGTGGTGCCGGTGCGCAGCGCCCGCGCGGAGTGGTTGATGCGGTAGCCGAGGCGCTGGGCGGCCTCCTCGACGCGGCGGGCGAGTTCGGGGTCGACGTTGCGCGGGGTGCCGGCCAGGACGCGTGAGGCGGTCGCGCGGGAGACGCCCGCGGCCGCGGCCACGTCGAGGAGTCGGGGCGCAGTCACGTGGGGCGGTCCTTCGCGGTCGGAGAGGGCTGGGCTGAGCTGGCGCAATACGCAGCACGAGGGTACTTGACGGTTTCCGGGGGCTGGTCCACAGTGTGGGAGATCGATCTCCCAAGGAGTGCGGATGCCGCTCATCACCGTCGTCGGTTCGATCAACCGCGACCTCGTCCTGACCGTCGGGGACCTGCCGCGACCCGGCGAGACCGTGCTCGCGCGGGGCTTCGTGGAAGGCGTCGGCGGCAAGGGCGCCAACCAGGCCGTCGCGGCCGCCCGGCTCGGCTCGCGGGTGCGTCTGGTCGCCCGGGTCGGTACGGACGCCGCCCCCATCCTGCGGGCGCTCGCCGCCGAAGGGGTGGACGTCGGGGCGGTGCGCCCGGCACCGGAGAGCACCACCGGGATCGCCTCCGTGGTGGTCGACCGGGCCGGCGAGAACACCATCGTGGTCAACCCGGGCGCCAACGCCGCGCTGACGGTCGCGGACCTGCCGCGGCGGCTGGCCCGTTCGGCCGGCGAGGTGGTCCTGGTGCAGCACGAGATCGCCGCCGAGGTGGTCGCCGCCGCCGTGCTGCGGGCCCGGGAACAGGGCGGCACGGTCGTCCTCAACCCGGCGCCGGCCCGGCCGGTCGCCCCGGAGGTGCTGTCCGCCGTCGACGTCCTGGTGCCCAACCTCGGTGAACTCGCCGCCCTGCTCGGCGCGGAGCCGCCGGCCGGCCCGGACGGCGCGCGCGAGCTGCTGGAACGGGCCGCGCTGCCCTGCCGGGCGGTCGTGGTGACGCTCGGCGCGGACGGGGCGCTGGTCAAACAGCCCGGCCGCCCGGCCGTGCACCTGCCGGCCCCCGTCGTGGACGCCGTCGACACCGTCGGCGCCGGCGACACCTTCTGCGGGGCCCTCGCCGACTCCGTCGCCCGGGGCGCCGACCTGCTCGCCGCCGCCCGACGCGCCGTCCGCGCGGCCTCATTGGCCGTGACCGGACTCGGCGCCCAGTCCTCCATGCCGTCCGCGGCGCAGCTCGACGCGGACGCCGCGGTCCTCGACGCCCCCACCGTCCCCGCGGCATCCTGACGGACCC
>NZ_JBIVVI010001385.1:0-2163 GCF_044757675.1 Kitasatospora sp. NPDC091257 | reverse complement strand
CAGGGCGAAGATCTGCTGACCCGACCGGCGGGCCGGGGGCTTGCTCATGATGCGGGTCCTGCTCAACTCTGCTCCAGGTAAGAGGAATTGATGGAGGGTGGCAGCGGCCACCCGTCGACGGTCGGGCGGTAGGCGTTCCCGGGTGCGACCTCCACGAAGATGCGCTCGGCGGATCGCTGCCCTCAGAGCCGGTGAAGTCCGCTACAAATTGGTGGAGTTGAAACCGATTCTCGGGATTCCGCGTGTGACACACGAGACCTCCGCCGGTTGCTCTGTGCTCCCGGTGCATCACCGGGCGTAGCCATAGTGGCCCCTCTCCCGCTACGATCGGAACTCAATCTGAATCTTGAAGTTGATGCTCGGCAAGTAGGCGAAGATCAGTGAACATCAAAGAGCTTGATCCAACATCAGGTCCATGGGCACCCTTCGGGGTGCAACTTCGCAGGTCACGTAAGGCTGCTGGCCTCACGCAAGCCCAGCTGGCCAGGCGCTTGGGGGTCGATCCCTCCTACGTCTCCTACGCTGAACTTGCTCCTCCTGGCCGGACCCCGCCAAGCGAGAAGTTCGCACGTGATGCCGATCGGGTGCTTGAGACGGGCGGAACCCTGCTGCTGATGTGGCTCCAGGCCAAGCACTCGGCCTTGCTGGAGGGCTTTCCCGAGTACGCGGCCAATGAGACGCGGGCCAGTGAGATCCGGATCTTCGAACTCGGCATCATCCCCGGCTTGCTCCAAACGAAGTCCTATGCAGCGGCTCTTGCAAGGGCAGATGTTCGTCGAAGGGACATCACTCCCAAGCAAGCAGAAGAGAGGCTGACCTTTCTGTTCGCACGACAGGAGGCCCTGGCGCGACGTGATCCGCCGCTCATCCATGCCGTCATGGACGAGAGCTGCCTCCGGCGGATCATCGGTGGCCCCGAGGTCATGCGGGAACAGCTTGCGCAACTTGAACAGCTCTACGAACAGGGGCGTGTGGTACTTCAGGTAGCGCCGTTCAGCATGGGAGAGCACAGGCCGTTCGCCCTGCCCATGCGGCTGCTGACGCTCCCCGATGGCTCCCTGTTTGGCTACTCTGAGTCTGAGGGGCGAGGGCACGTTGAACGTGATGACGACAGGCTCCGCGACTGGCGTAGGAGATACGATCGCCTCCAGGTAGGGGCGCTGGCCGAGTCGGCGACCCTCGAATTGATACTCCACGCTCGGAAGGACTCTCATGGCTGATTTCGACTTGACTACCGCTTCGTGGGTGAAGTCGACGTACAGCCAGCAAGGCGGCGACTGCCTTGAGGTTGCGCGTGGCTCTCGTGCATTGATGCCGGTCCGTGACTCCAAGGATCCTCAGGGCCCGGCTCTCGTCTTCCCGGCCGAGGCCTGGGTGTCGTTCGTTGCCGCTGTTCTTAGCGGCGAGTTCGGCGAGGTCTGAGCCTCCGCCCGGCCCCCGCAGGCCCGGACCGCTCCCCGGTCCGGGCCTGCGCCGTGCCGGCTCGGACGTCACGCCGGCCCGCCGCCCCCGCCCGGAGCGGAAGCCAGCACCGTCCGCCCACCGGGTGGTGCTGAACGGCTGCGAACCGGACGTCACCACGCTCCGCAACGGCCGCCCCCGCTGACAGACCTCGCCGCCGACAACGAACAGAACCTGACGTTCGCGGACCGCCTAAGCGAATCTCACCCGTCGAAACCGCCAGTTTGAGGTCCTTATGTCCCAGGCGCTCGACCCGCAGGCGTCGCGGTCATACTTGCAGGCAACCCTGACGAACAGTGCGAGTTGGGGATAACTGAGAGGATGACCATGCACGACGGCACCACCCTCGACCAGGGCGGCTACAGCTGGGCCAAGTCCAGCTACTCGGCCGGTGAGAACGGCAACTGCGTCGAGGTCGGCCGGACCCCGGCCGGCATCATCCCGGTTCGCGACACCAAGCAGCACCGGCGCGGCCCTGTCCTGGAGTTCACCCCCGCGGCGTTCCAGGCGTTCCTTGACGCCGTCAAAGCACATGAGTTCCCGGTTCAGCTGTAACGGGTGAATGACGGATGGGTGGGCCCTGGCGAATCAGCCGCCGGGGCCCACCCATCTTCTTGCATACCACCTAGTAGGGCTTGGTCAGGTCGGCGCGGTGGTGGCGTGTCCTGGGGAGTGGGTGGCGCGTTGTTGGTGTGTGACACC
>NZ_JBIVVI010001384.1:0-2168 GCF_044757675.1 Kitasatospora sp. NPDC091257 | reverse complement strand
GTGTCTGACAATTCCCGCCGGGTGCGCGGCGTTGGGGCACGCACCTCGCCGCGTTGTCGTCGGTCGCCAATGCTCCGCAGTGGCTCCCTCCTCCGCCTTGCGATGCACGCACCCCAACGCCGCGCCCTGATCCGACGCGAATTGTCAGACACGCCCTAGGCCCAACGAGCGTCGCAGGAAGTGCAGTTCGTGGGTCAGCAGGTGCTCGACCACCGCCTCGTCGGTGGGCCGGTGGCCGGTGGCGCGCAGCGGGAGGACCTCGTGCGGGCGGCCGGCGGCGAGCAGGGCGGCGGACAGCCGCAGGGTGTGGGCCGGGTACACGTTGTCGTCGGCGAGGCCCTGGATCAGCAGCAGCGGGCGGTCGAGCTTCGGTGCCTCGGCGATCAGCGAGCCGCGGTCGTAGTGCTCGGGGTGCTCGTCGGGGTGGCCGAGGAAGCGCTCCTGCCAGTGGGTGTCGTAGAACCGCCAGTCGGTGGGCGCGGCTCCGGCGGAGGCGGCGTGGAAGACGTCCGGGCGGCGCAGTACGGCGAGCGCGGCGAGGTAGCCGCCGTAGGACCAGCCGCGGATGGCGACCCGGTCGAGGTCGAGCAGCCCGGGCCGCAGCCGGTCGGCCGCCCGCAGGCCCTCGACCTGGTCGTCGAGGGCGGGTCCCGCCTTGTCGCCGTGGATCGCCTCGTCCCAGCGCGGCCCGCGCCCGGGGGTGCCGCGGCCGTCCACCACGAGGACCGCGAAGCCCTGGTCGGCGAACCACTGGGAGACCTGGTCCCACCAGAGGCCGCCGGTGGTGGCCTTCTGCACGGCGGGTCCGCCGTACGGGTCGAGCAGGACGGGCAGCGGGCCGTCCCCGGGGCGGTGGCCGGCGGGCAGGAAGAGCGTGGCGCGCAGCTCGCGCGGGCCGAGCCGGAGCGGTTCGGGTGCGGCGGCGCGGACCGGCGGATCGGCGCGGGAGGCGAGCGGCAGCGCCGGGCGGCCCTCGCGCAGGACGGTGGAGCGGCCACCGGGGTGGCCGGGGGAACGGGTGGTGAGGACCAGCGTGCCGCCGCGCCGCACCCCGGTGTGCAGGCCGGGGCCGCTGCTGAGCCGTCGTGGTCCGGTGTCCGGTCCGTACGTCCAGAGGTGGGTCTCGGTGGGTTCGTCGGAGGCGGTGAACAGGATCTGCTCGCCGTCCGTCCCGAGCACCGCGCGCAGCTGGAGCCCGGGCGGGGTGACCGGCTTGCCGTCGACGGTCAGGTGCCGGGTGTCGTCCAGGTCGGCGGTGTCCACCAGGGCGCCGCCCCCGGTGCGGGCCGGCAGGCCGGGGAGCAGCTCGATCCAGTGCGCGTCCTGCCGCTCGGCGAGCACCCGGGTGGCGCCGTCCGGCCCGATCGCCAGGGTGCGGACGGTGCGCTGGTCGCGGCTCTGCACGGCGGCGTACGGGCCGTGGCCGTCCCAGCCGGCGGCGGTGAGGTACTCGAAGGCGGCGCGGTCCCAGCGGACCCCGGTGTCCGTGCCGTCGAGGCCGAGCAGCCGCAGCGAGACCTCGGCGTTGGCGGTGCCGGCCAGCGGGTAGCGGACGGTGCGCGGCGGGCGGTGCGGGTCGGCGGGGTCGGCCAGGAAGAGGCGGGCGAGCGGGCGGTTGTCGACCCGGGCGACCAGCAGTGCGGTGCCGTCGGGGGACCACCAGTGGCCGCGGTCGCGGAACATCTCCTCGGCGGCGACGTACTCGGCGAGCCCGTAGGAGACGTCCTCGGCCTCGGGTTCGGCGAGCGGACGGTCGTCCGTGCCGTCGACGCCGACCACCCGCAGGGCGCCAGCGGCGACGTAGGCGATGCGGCGGCCGGTCGGGTCGAGCCGGGGGTCCTGCGGCGGGCCGGGGACGGGGACGGCGCGGACGGTGCCGCGGGCGGTGTCGGCCAGCCACAGGGCGCCGTCCAGCGCGAAGGCGGCGAGCGCGCCGGCGGCGTCGGTGCTGTACCCGGCGATGCCCTCGGCGGCGCCCAGCACGGCCGGGTCCGCGATCAGCCGTTCCTCGCCGGTGGCGGTGTCCAGTGCCCAGAGGCAGGCGAGCGGGTCGGTGCCGGACCGGCCGCGCAGGAAGAGCACGGTGGTGCCGTCCGGCGAGGGCTCCGGCTGGACGGGAGCGCCCAGGGTGAACCGCCGGGTGCGGGCCAGCTGACGGGGTAAGGAGG
>NZ_JBIVVI010001383.1:0-2172 GCF_044757675.1 Kitasatospora sp. NPDC091257 | reverse complement strand
GGGTGGTGGGGTGGGGGAGACTGGGCGCATGCCGGAGCTGCCCGAGGTCGAGGCGTTGAGTGTCTTTTTGTCCGAGCGGTTGATCGGGCGGGTGATCGCTCGGGTGCAGCCGGTGGCGATCAGTGCGCTGAAGACGTACGACCCGCCGGTGACGGCGTTGGAGGGGCGGACGGTCGGGGCGGTGGGCAGGCGCGGGAAGTTCCTGGACGTCGAGGCCGAGGGGCTGCACCTGGTGGTTCACCTGGCCCGGGCCGGTTGGCTGCGGTGGAAGGAGGGCCTGCCCGTCGAGCCGCCGCGGCCGGGGCCGCGCAACCCGTTGGCGTTGCGGGTGCGGCTGGCGGGTGAGGCCGGGGACGGGTTCGACCTCACCGAGGCGGGGTCGAAGAAGGGGCTGGCGGTGTACGTGGTGCGGGATCCGGCGGAGGTGCCGGGGGTGGCCCGGCTCGGGCCGGACCCGCTGGACCCGGCGTTCACCCTGGCGGACTTCGCGGTGCTGCTGCACGGCGAGCGGCGGCGGCTCAAGGGTGTGCTGCGGGACCAGGGTGTGCTGGCGGGGATGGGCAACGCCTACTCGGACGAGGTGCTGCACGCGGCCCGGATGTCGCCGTACAAGCTCGCCGGGAGCCTGACGGAGGACGAGGTGGCCCGGCTGTACGAGGCGCTGGGCGGCACGCTGCGCGAGGCGGTGGAGCGTTCGCGCGGGCTGGCGGCGGGGGAGCTGAAGGCGGAGAAGAAGCTCGGGCTGCGGGTGCACGGCCGGACCGGTCAGCCCTGCCCGGTCTGCGGGGACACGATTCGTGAGGTGTCCTTCGCGGACTCCTCGTTCCAGTACTGCCCGACCTGCCAGACCGGGGGCAAGCCGCTGGCGGACCGGCGGCTGTCGCGGCTGCTGAAGTGACGGCCGCGGTGGGTGGGACGGTTCGCGGCCGTCCCACCCGGCGTTCGTCGGTCAGCGCTTGATGGCGACGCCGCCCCAGTAGTACGCGGCCTTCGGGTCGGCCGGGGGCTCGCCGTCCGGGCGCCAGGCCAGCACCGGGGCGACGCCCGGCTCGACCAGATCCCAGCCGTCGAAGAAGCGGACCACGTCGTCGTAGCCGCGCGGCACCAGGGTCATCCCGCCGGCCCGGGCGGCTTCGGCGACCTTGCCGACGGCCTCCGGGTCGAAGTCCGGGGTCGGGGTGGTCAGGGCGATGCAGCTGCCGGCCGGAAGGGCGTCGCGCAGCGCGGCCACCCGGCCCCACGGGTCGTCCTCGTCGGCGATCAGCATCAGGACGGCGATCATCAGCAGGCCGACCGGCTGGGTGAGGTCGAGGGTGGCGGTGAGCGCCGGGTCGGCGAACAGCTCCTCGGGCTTGCGCAGGTCGGCGTGGATGTAGGTGGTGCGGCTGGCCGGGCTGGAGACCATCAGCGCGCGGGCGTGGGCGAGCACGATCGGGTCGTTGTCGACGTAGACCACCCGGGTCCCGGGGCTGACCGCCTCGGCGATCTCGTGGGTGTTCGGCGAGGTCGGGATGCCGGTGCCGAGGTCGAGGAACTGGCGGATGCCGTGCTCCCGGGCCAGGTAGCGCACGGCCCGGCCCTGGAACGCCCGGTTGGCCTTGGCCATCGCCTTGACGCTGGGAACGGCCTGCTCGATGGCCTGCCCCATGGCGCGGTCCGGCGGGAAGTTGGTCTTCCCGCCCAGCCAGTAGTCGTACACGCGCGCAGAGTGCGGGGCGGTGGTGTCGACGCCGAAACGTTCCCACTGGCTGAGCTCGGGGGAGTCGTCGTCCTGCGGGCCCGGGCGGGGGGAGTCCTGACTTGTCGTCATGGCCACGTCCTCTGATGGCAGATCATCACACTGGGGAAGGCACAGCGTAGCGGTCCGGACAGGAGGTGGAGCGTCCGGTCGGGGAAGATCCGTGGAAGATCTTCGGGGGCGGGGTGGACGGCCGATGGCCCTGGGCCGTCGGAGTGGTGATCGGGGCCGTCGGAGTTGCCCCCGGGAGGGGCGGCGACGGCCGGGGCATGCATCCACAATGCTGTCAGATCGTCAGATTACTTCGCGCAGATTGCTACTGGTTGCGGCGGGAATGTCCCTCCTGGGCACGGCTGCCGGATGTCGGAGCTACGTGGGCGGCGGGGAGGGCGGAGCCGCGGGGGGGGGGGGGGGGGGCGCCCGCCCCCCCCCCC
>NZ_JBIVVI010001382.1:0-2173 GCF_044757675.1 Kitasatospora sp. NPDC091257 | reverse complement strand
CGCAACACCCCCATCACCAGGTCCGTGGTGGGCGCCGAGTGGCCCTTGGGGAGCGTTCCGGCCGGGGCGGCGGCGCTGCGCAGGGTCGCGAACAGCCGGTCCACCTCGTCCTGGCCGGCCTCCCGGGCCGGCGCGGCGAGCGCGTGGCGCAACTGCGCGTACGCCACCAGCTTCTCCCGCAGCCCGGCGAAGGTGAACGGCTTGACCAGGTACTGGAGTGCGCCGTGCTGCATCGCGGCGTGCACCGTCGACACATCCCGGGCGGCCGTCACCATCATCACGTCGCAGGCGACCTGGCGTTCCCGCAGCCGGCGCACCAGGGCCAGGCCGGTCTCGTCGGGCAGATGGTGGTCGAGCAGCAGCAGGTCCACCGGGCGGCGCTCCAGGGCGGCCAGCGCCTCCCCGGCCGAGTGCGCGGTGCCGGTCACCCGGAAGCCCGGGACCTTGGCCACGTAGGCGGCGTGCACGTCCGCGACCCGGAAGTCGTCGTCCACCACGAGTACGTCGATCATCATGCCTCCACGAGCCGACCGGTGAGCAGGGCCTCGGGCAGCTCGACGGTGAACCGGGCGCCGCCGAGCGGCCCGGTGTCGAGCACGATCCGGCCGCCGGTCCGCTCGACCAGCCGCCGCACCATCGCCAGCCCCAGCCCGCGCGGACGGTGCGCGGGCGCGTCCTTGCTGGTCCACCCCTCTTCGAAGACCTGTTCGCGCAGCTCCTCCGGCACGCCCGGGCCGCTGTCCGCGACCTGCAGCAGCAGGGTCGCTCCGGCCGCCGCCAGGCTGACCTCCACCCGGCCCCCGCCGCCCGCGGCCAGGGCGTCCACCGCGTTGTCGATCAGGTTGCCGAGCACCGTCACCAGTGCCCGGGCGTCCACCACCGCGTCCGGCAGGTGCGCCGCCGCGGCCAGCGCCAGCAGCACCCCGCGCTCGCCCGCCACCGAGGTCTTGCCCGCCAGCAGTGCCGCCACGTGCGGGTCCTGCACCTGCTCGGCGATCCGTGCGGCGACCACGGCGTGCGAGCCGGACTGCTCCGAGATGAACGCCACCGCCTGCTCGTGGCGGCCCAGTTCCAGCAGGCCCAGCAGGGTGTGCATCCGGTTGGCGTGCTCGTGGTCCTGGGCCCGCAGCGCCTCGGTCAGGCTGCGGGTGGTGTCCAGCTCGCGGACCAGCGACTCCAGCTCGGTGCGGTCCCGCAGGGTGACCACCGCGCCGCCCTCGGGCGTGGTCGTGCGGTTCACCACGAGCACCCGGTCGTCCCGGACGGCCGGCAGGTCGGCGCCGGCGATCCGCCCGGAGAGCACGTCCGCCAGCCGGCCCGGTGGCAGCACCGCGCCGATCGGCCGGCCGGTGCAGTCCTCGGGCAGGCCGAGCAGCCGCAGGGCCTCGTCGTTGGCCAGCCGGATCCGGCCGCGTTCGTCCAGCGCCACCATGCCCTCGCGGATTCCGTGCAGCATCGCCTCCCGCTCCACCAGCAGCGCCGAGATGTCGGCCAGGGCGATGTTGTGGGTGCGGCGCTTGAGCCGGCGGGCCAGGAGGAGGGTGGCGAGCGTGCCGGCGGCCAGGCCGGCGCCCGCGCACAGCAGGATGCCGGTGAGCATCGTCAGCAGCCGGCGGCGGATCGAGTCGTCGCTGATGCCGACCGAGACCTCGCCGACGATCCGGCCGTCCGCCATCCGCAGCGGCACCTTGCCGCGGGCGGTGCGGCCCAGGGTGCCCTGCTGGATGGCGGTGACGCTGCGGCCGCTGAGGGCCGGCTCCGGATCGGTGCTGACCCGCTGGCCGATCCGGCCCGGGTCGGTGTGCGAGAGCCGGATGCCGTCCAGGTCGGTGACCACCACGAAACTGGCGCCGGTGGCCAGCCGGATCTGCTCGGCGTTGCGCTGGGCGGCCACCACGTCGCGGCCGGCGGCGGCCCGGGCGATGTTCTCGTCGGTGGCGGTGGCCTGGGCGATCGACAGCGCCCGCTGCATCGCGTCGTGGTCCAGCTCGCTGCTGACCGGGGCCAGGAACAGCCCGGCGGTCACGGCGGTGACACCGACGGTGACGACGGTCTGGCTCAGCAGCAGCTGGGCGAAGACCCGGCGGGGTCCGCGGGGGAGCTTCATCCGGACCTCCTCTCGGCGGCTGCGGGGGATCGGGCGTCCTCGGGGGGCGGTCGGGGCGCCGATGGG
>NZ_JBIVVI010001381.1:0-2174 GCF_044757675.1 Kitasatospora sp. NPDC091257 | reverse complement strand
CTCTTTCCCTACCCGCCGCTCTACCGATCACCATGCCCGCGCCGGCCCAGGGGCCCCAGGCCACCGAGGTCGCCGTCAGGCCCCGGCCTCGCCGCGCCGCGGCGAGGCCGTCCAGGTAGGCGTTGGCCGCCGCGTAGGCGCCCTGGCCGCCGCTGCCCCAGGTGCCCGAGATCGAGGAGAACAGCACGAAGGCGTCCAGCGGGCGGTCTTCGAACAGGGCGTCGAGGTGGGCCGCGCCGCACGTCTTGGCCGCCGTCCGCCGGGCCAGTTCCTCCGGCGTGCAGTCCATCAGCGCGGTGTCCGAGGTGAGTCCGGCGGTGTGCACCACGGCCCGTACGGTGTCGCCCTCGTCGCGCAGCCGCCCCAGGACCCGCTCCAGCGCGGTGCGGTCGGCGACGTCGCAGGCCAGCAGGGTGCTCCGGGCGCCGAGCGCCGCCAGGGCGTCGGCCAGCGCGTCGGCTCCCGGGGCCTCGGGGCCCCGCCTGCTGAGCAGGACCAGGTGGTCCGCGCCGCGCTCCGCGAGCCAGCGCGCCACCTGGGCGCCGAGGCCTCCGGTGCCGCCGGTGACGAGGACCGTGCCGCGCGGCGTCCACGGTGCGGGCGCGGGTGTCGCGGGCTCCGGCGCGGGGACGAGCCGACGGCCCAACGGTGCCGGCGCGCGGACGGCCACCTGGTCCTCGCCGTCCCGTCCGGCCAGCACCGCGCACAGCCCGTCCAGCGCGGGCCCGTCCAGCAGGTCCGGCAGGTCGACCAGGCCGCCCCAGCGCAGCGGGTGCTCCAGTGCCGCCACCCGGCCCAGGCCCCACACCTGGGCCTGCACGGGGCGGACCTCCTCCGTGCCGTCGGCTGCCACCGCGCCGCGGGTGGCGCACCACAGGGGTGCGTCGATGCCGCTGTCGCCCAGGGCCTGGAGCAGCAGCAGGGTCCCGGTCAGGCAGGCGTCGAGCGTCGGCAGGCCCGGGCGGGGGCCCTGAGCCAGGGCCAGCAGCGACAGGACGCCGTCCAAGGAGCCGAACTCCGGGAGCAGCGAGGCCAGTTCGGCGCGTTCGGCGGCGACCCCGACCCGGATCACGACCACGTCGGCGCCGTGTCCGGCGAGCGCCTGTTCGCAGGCGAGTGCGGTGTCCTCGGCACCGGGTCCGTCCGGGGTGACGAGCAGCCAGCGGCCGGAGAGGCGGGGCTCCGCGGGCGCGGTGAGCGGCTCCCATGCGATGCGGTAGCGGCGGGGGCCGGCGGGGACCTCGGTCTCCCGGCGGGAGCGCCGGGCGGCGGGGGCCGGGTCCGGCGCGGCCACCGGCCAGAAGCGCCTGCGCTGGAAGGCGTAGGTGGGCAGGTCGACCCGCCGCACGTCGGTGCCGCTCCAGCCCGCCGACCAGTCCACCGCCACGCCGCGCAGGTGCAGCGAGGCGAGTGCGGCGCGGACCGCGTCCGGCTCGCTGCGGCTGTCGCTCAGCAGCGGCACCGTCCCGGGGCGCCGTGGCGTCGGCGGCCGACGGTGGCACAGGGCCGCGTCCGAGTATGTCAGCACCCGGCGGGGGCATCGGCGCGGACCACGTTAAAGTGATAACTGTTGACACTTCGAGTCGTCCTTTCGGCCGTGGGGCCGAAGAGAGGGGAATGCGCTGTGCACGCGATGGTGGCGGAGGTGTGGCGAGGTGACTTCCTGGAGTCGGTGCACCACGGGACGGTCCTCGCACTCGGTCCTGACGGGCGGACGGTGCTGAGCCTCGGCGAGACCGACCGCCCGATGTACCCCCGGTCGTCCAACAAGCCGCTCCAGGCCCTCGGCATGCTGCGTGCCGGACTCGACCTGGACGGCGAACTGCTGGCCCTGGCCTGCGCCAGCCACTCCGGCGAGGCCTTCCACCTCGACGGCGTCCGCGAGATCCTCGGGGGCGCCGGCCTCGACACCAGCGCTCTGCGGTGCACGGCCGCGCTGCCCATCGGGGAAGCCGCACTGCGGGACCACCTGGCGGCCGGCGGCGGCCCCACTCCGCTGACGATGAACTGCTCGGGCAAGCACGCCGCGATGCTCGCCACCTGCGTCGCCAACGGCTGGGACACGGCCACCTACCTCGACCCCGGCCATCCCCTGCAGCGGGCCCTGCGGGACACCGTCGAGGACCTGGCCGGCGAGAAGGTCGCCGCGACCGGCGTGGACGGCTGCGGAGCCC
>NZ_JBIVVI010001380.1:0-2176 GCF_044757675.1 Kitasatospora sp. NPDC091257 | reverse complement strand
GACGAAGGGGCCGTCACCGCCGGGGCCTTGGCCGCCCCCGGAACGCAGAGAGACCGCTCGGGCCACCAGGGCCGGGCGGTCTCTGCTGTTCGGGCGGACCCATGCGCCAACACGGCCCGCTGCCGATGTTCCCGAGTTGTTGGAGTGCACAGCGCCCCGGGTTCCGGACCCGCGGGTCCGGGTGACGCCGCTGCAAATCGTCACATCCAGCCAGGACGGCTCACAAGGGCATGCTGCACAAAGGCGCATCAAAATCCGGTTTCACTTCGTTGAACTGTGCGTTTCTGATAGGGCGTTCACGAGATTGCGGCCAGGGGCCGGGACCGTGGCGCATCAATCTTCGCGATGTTCACCGAACCGATTGGGATTCACCCGTACGCCTGACAGAGTGTGTGCCCACCGGGCACACAGTGCGACGCCAACCGCACAAGTGCCCGCCAGTTGGAGTGGACAGTGATATGGAGGACTCCTCGATGGCGAGGAAGCGGAACAAGCGCGCCCACACCCCTACCCACTGCGCGGCGGCGGAACCGGTACCGCCGCGCCCGCGCCCGTACCGGCCGCTCGCGGCCGGTGAAGCGACCGTGGTCGTCGTCGTGGTCGTCCTGACGGTCGCGCTGGCCGCCGCCCTGGTGGCGACGGGCATGTCGGCCGGGGCCGCGCTCGAACTGGCCACGGGCGGATGCCTGTTGGCCGCGAGGCTCCGACGGGAGCGGGCCTAGGAAGAGCGCCTGCCCGAGATGGGACGCCGAGAGAATCCGATCGAGGCGACCGAGCCGGCGCTGGGCCGGCTGGCCGTCTGGCTGCGGGAGCAGCGCGAGCAGGCCGGGTTGACGTACCGTCAGCTCGCCGCTCGGACCAACTACCACCCCACCACCCTGCAACGGGCCGCCGGCGGGCGCTCCGTACCGAGCTGGAAGGTCGTCGAGGCCGTCGTGCGCGAATGCGGCGGCGACCTCAAGACGGCCCGGCGCAAGTGGGTCCAGGCCAACTACTGGGCCCACGTGCCGCGCCCCTCGGGCAGCCGGCGGCTGCGGGCACCCCGGCGGGTCGACCCCGAACAGGTCGACTCCTTCGCGGACCTGCGCCGGGCGATGCACGAGATGCGCCGCAAGGCCGACTGGCCCTCCCTGCGGGAACTGGACCGCCGGGCCCGCGACCGGGGCGGACGCCTGCCCTCCAGCACGCTGGCCCTGGTCCTCAAGGGCGAGGCCCCGCTGCGCAAACCCGTCTTCCTCGCCTACATGGAGGTCTGCGGGGTCAGGGAGGCCCGCCGCGCCCTGTGGGCGGCGGCCTGGGACCGGACCAACAACGCCCGCACCCCGATCCCGGTCAACTCGCGCACGCACCACGCCGAGTTCGTCCGGGCCATGCAGTCCTCCAGCGCCGGCACCCCGACGGACATCCTGTTCCGCCTGTGGGCGACCCTGCGCACCAGCCTCGCCGCTGAACGGGGCGAGGGCCCCGGCCACCCCGCGGCGGCGGGCCGCGAAGGCACCGACGACAACCCGTCGGTGCTCGTGTGACCCGGTCCGCGGCCGGGACGCGCCACCCGCGCCCCGGCCGCGGACCGGGCCGGGCACCCGCCGCGGACCAGTACCCACCCGCGCCACCTCGGGACACCACCATGCCGACACCACGACGCCGTTCGGCAGCCCCCGGGCCCGCCCTGGGCCTGTGGGCGCTGCACGACCTGCACCTGCGCCACTACCTCGACTACGCCGAACTGCTCCTGCCGCCCGCCGACGCGCCCCTGGCCGTCCGCGCCGCCTTCGAGGAGCTCGGCGGCCACTGGCTCGACGCCCTGTCCACCGCCAGCCCGGCCGCCTGCGCCTGGCAGGCGGTGCGCCGCCGGGTCTGCACCCTGGCCGGCCCCCGGCCGCTGGGCCCGGTCGCCCACCTCACCGCCGCCCAGCAGGACGTCCTGCTGCTGCACCTGGTCCTCGACCTGTCCGCCGCCGAGATCGCCGCGCTCACCGGCACCGAACCCGCCGCCGTCCACGTCCAGCTCCGCTCCCTGGCCGCCGCCCGCCGCTGACCGGGCGGTGCCGGCTAGGGGGCCGGCGGGTAGCCGCGGGCGTGGACGAGGTCGCGGGTGAGGCGGGTGAAGGCGCGGGCGGCGGCGCTGCGGTAGGCGCCCTCGCGGTGCAGGAGGGTGACGGTGCGGGTGGGCAGG
>NZ_JBIVVI010001379.1:0-2177 GCF_044757675.1 Kitasatospora sp. NPDC091257 | reverse complement strand
AGGTCGACGAAGCCGTCAGGAGTGCAGAGTGATGCAGGACCCACGTCCCCTCGTCGTGCCAGTCGAACGGCACCGCACCCGAACGCGACCCCACCCGCACCCCGTAACCCCGCGCCGCCAGCCGGTCCGCCACCCGACGACCCGTCTTCCCCGTCCCACCGACCACCAGCACCACACCGGACCCGACCGCGAGATCCACCACACCAGCCATCACAATCACCCTCACTCGGAGTAGGAGCCTGTTCGGATCGTCGGACCGGCCGGGTTCCGTGAACCCTGCGCGTCCGTCCTCGTGTCCACCAGTCAAGGCCACTCCGGGCCGGCGAACCATAGCCTCCGCACTCAGCTCCATGCGCCAGCGTCTACGCCCCCGCGCGCGCCCTCCGCCCTCCACCAGAACACACCCGGGCCGCCCCGGACCACCCGCCTCGACCTGGCCTCCAGCGGCCCTTGAGCGCCCGGCCGGGCGGCGGAAGGCCGAGCAGCGGAACGGCCGGGCGGCGGAACGTGTGGCGGGCGGCGGTGCGGGGCTGTGCTCCCGGCGATAGCCATTCACGCTGTTCACGGAATGGGGGTCCGGCGGGGCGTGTCCGGCCCGGGCGGGGGCTCGTCAGCGGAAGGCGGCGACGTTCTCGGCGGCCCAGTGGTGGAACGGCCTGGCGGGGGATCCGGTGACCCGCTCGACGGTGTCGCGCACCTCCACCAGGCCGTCGTTGACGTCCCCGCCCGTCACGTCGAGCACCGCGTCCGCCGCCTCGGCTCCCAGGGCCTCGGCCAGCTCCCGCCGGGCCTCCTCCCGGCCGATCACCGCGAGGGGCACCGCCCGCCCGAGGGCCGCCGCGATGGCCGCCACCTGCTGCCGGGCCGTCACCCGCTCCGGCCCGGTCAGCGCGTACACCCGTCCCCGGTGGCCGGGCCCGGTCAGCGCAACCCGCGCCACCGCCGCGACGTCCGCGGGGTGGATCGTGGGCAGCCCGGTGTCCGCGTACGGCACGCGGACCGTCCCGCGCTCGCGGATCGCCGACGCCCACCACAGGGCGTTGGAGGCGAACTGGGTCGGCCGCAGGACCGTCCACGCCATGCCGCTGTCCATGACCAGCCGCTCGACGTCCGCGTTCTCCCGGGCGGGGCCCAGGTGCGGATGCGTCTCGACGGTGACGGACGACACCAGCACCACGTGCTCGACGCCGGCGCGCCGGGCGGCGTCGAGGATCCCGGCATCGGAGCCGATCCGCGACACCAGGAACAGCGAGCGCACCCCGTCGAGGGCGGGCGCCAGGGAGGCCGGGTCGGCGAGATCGCCCTCGCGCACCTCCACGCCCTCGGGGAACCGGGCCCGGGCGCCGTCCCTGGTGAGGCCCCGCAGGGGGCCGGCCCCGCAGGCCCGCAGCTCCTCCAGCAGGGAACGTCCGATGTTGCCGGTGGCTCCGGTCACGAGAATCATGCGGTCTCTCCTGTCGCCCGACGATCGATCGGGTGAAGGCTAGGAGCTCAAGTCGACTTGAGGTCAAGGAGGCCACCGGCGGAGGCGCCGGACCCGCCCTCCACCGGCCGTGCGACCATCGGGCGGGCAAGCGGCCACGACAGGACGGAAGAGAGAACCCCGGTGACCGAGACAGCAGCGGCCGGCTCGGAAGGCTTCGAGCCGGACGAGCACGTGCGATTCGCACGCTACCGCCGGGCCTTCGCGGACGTGGCTCCCGAGGATGCGGCCGCCCTCGCGGCCCGGGTGCTCACCGACCCCGAGCGCCCGATGGCGAGCTGCGCGGTCTGCGAGTACCTGGACCGGCGCGCGGCGGAACTGCTGACGGACCCGGGCTTCCCGGCCTGGCGGCGGGAGCTGGCGGGCGCAGTGGCGGCCGACGCGTTCGCCGCCCGGCGCCTGCGGGACTGGGCGCTGCTGCGGGCGACGGCCCTGGGCGAGCCGTGGGAGGAGGAGCAGCTGCTCGCGGCGGAGAACTGGCTCCAGGGACGCCTCGCCGAGGAGTCGCCCGACCGGGCCGCGCTGGGCCTGCTCGCCGAGAACGGCCGCACCCGGCGCACCCGTAACATCGCCAACTCCCGCCTGCGGCGGCTGCGGTAGCGGGCGTGGCGCCGGGCTGGTTGGCCAACTGGGCGAGGCGGTCGGCCTCGGCCTTCGCCTGCTGGACCTCCTGGGCCGCCTGGTCGGTCTGCGC
>NZ_JBIVVI010001378.1:0-2177 GCF_044757675.1 Kitasatospora sp. NPDC091257 | reverse complement strand
AACAGCGCGACCAGGACGGCGATCTCGCCGAACGCGCCGGCGATCAGCACCAGGCCGTCCAGGCGAAGGAGGAGAGCATGCGCATCACCGGCGACCACACGGCGCTGGCCATCGAAGGCCGCCTCGACGTGCGCACCGCCGCCGACGCGCGGGCCCGGCTGCACCAGGCCGTGGACGGCGGCCTCGGCGACCTCGTACTCGACCTCGGCCGGCTGGAGTTCTGGGACGCCACCGGGCTCGGCGTGATCATGGGCACCCACCGGCGGGCCGGCCGGATCGGCCGCCGGCTGGTGCTGCGCTCCGTCCCGGCCCAGCTGCAGCGGCTGCTGGTGGCCACCAAGCTGCACCGCATCCTGGCCGTCGACGGCGCCGCCGAGGCGCACGGGGTCGCTCTCTGACTCCGGCGGCCCCACGGCCCCCACCGCGCCGCGCGCCGGGACCGTGCGCCTGCGCACCCCCGGTCCGTCCGCGCAACGCCCCTGGTCAGCGCCGCGGACCGGCCGTCGGCCACGGACCGCTCTGCACGGCCGGGGCCGGATGTGCAAGAGTCTGCCCGTCAGAAGACGGCCGCCGGGGCTGCCTCCAGCCCGGCCGCGGCCGCCACCGGGACGTCAGCCGGGCGGCGCGGGGCGCCGACGGCCGAGCACGATGCGGAGCAGAACGTGGCACAGCCATCCGGGGAGTTCCGGCAGGAGGCCGTTCGCACCCGCGGCGGCGAACTGGTCTCCGGCGCCCTGCTGGTGGGCGTCGGCGCCCCGGACGGCTCCGAGGCCAGGACCTGTCCCGAGGAGTGGCGGCCCCGTCCGCGCCGGACCGGACGCAGCGAGCCCGCCCGCGGTCCGGTCGGCGGCGTCGGCCGCGCGGTCGGCCCGCTCGCGCTCGGCGCCGGGCCCGCCGATCTGCCGATGCTCGACCGCGAGACCGACACCGCCGAACTGCTCGCCCTGCTCGCCGAGGGCCGATCGATACGCCTGGTCGGCCAGGCCGGCTCGGGCCGCAGCGCGCTGCTGTCGGCCGTCGCCGAGGCCGCCGCCGACCTCGCCCCCGACGGCGTGGTGCAGCTCTGCGGCCACCGCCGGACCGGCGCCGACCTGCTCCAGGACCTCTTCGCGGCCACCCACCACGCCCCCGGATACCGCCCCGACCCCGGGCAGTTGGCCGTCCACCTCGCCGAGGTCGGCGCGATCGTGGTGATCGACGCCGCCGAGCCCTCCGGTGCCGAGCTGGAGGAGCTGCTCGCCGCCGCCCCCGGCTGCGCCTTCCTGATCTCCGCCGCCCCGGACGGCCCGCCGCCGCCCCCCGGCTCCCGGCTCCAGGACCACCTGGTGGCCGGACTCTCCCGCTCCGCCTGCCTGGCCCTCACCGCCCGGCTGGCCGGGCGGCCGCTGGACGTCACCGAGAAGGCCTGGGCGGTGGACCTCTGGTTCGAGTCCGAGGGCCTGCCGCTGCGTTTCGTCCAGGCCGCCGCGCTGCTGCGCCAGCGGGACGTCTCGGTGGACGCGCTGGTGGCCGCCGAGGACGACCGGATGGACGTCTTCGGGGCCGTCGACGAGCCCGTCCACGACGAGGACCCGGCGATCCGGGAGAACGCGCTGCGGCTCACCGTCCCGCTGCCCTCGGTGGCGGAGACCGCCTCGCCCGCGGTCCGGCTCGCCGAGGGGCTGAGCGAGCCCGCGCAGGCCGTGCTGCGGCTCGCGGTCGCGCTCGGCGGCGAGTGCCCCACCGCGCCGCACCTGCCGGCGCTGATCGACGTCGGGCAGGGCGAGGCCGCCCTCGCCGAACTCGCCGACGCCGGACTGGCGGTGTCCATCGGCGGGCACCACCGGCTGACCGCCGGCGCGCTCGACCTGCTCGTCCCGCACTGGCCCGCCCGGGGCTCCGTCGACGGGGCCGCCCAGCACTTCGCCTGGTGGGTGGGGCACGGCTCGGTGACGCTGGAACAGGTCGCCGCCGAGGCCGAGGTGATGGTCGGCGTGCTGCTCGCCGACCGCACCGCCGGACGGCACGACGCGGTGGTCCGGCTCGCCCGGGCGGCGGCGCCCGCGCTGGCGCTGTCGCTGCGCTGGGGCGCCTGGGAGCGGGCGTCTGGACCTTCGTCTGGATCGCCGTCGGATACCTGATCATCACCCTGGCCATCAGCGCCGTCTTCAACCTGCTGGAACGACGAGTGGCGGTGT
>NZ_JBIVVI010001377.1:0-2181 GCF_044757675.1 Kitasatospora sp. NPDC091257 | reverse complement strand
GCCCTTCCCTCGTACACCTGAGCCCCCTGTCGGGTTCGAACCGACGACCCCCGCTTTACAAGAGCGGTGCTCTGGCCAGCTGAGCTAAGGAGGCACGGTGGCCGTCCGCGATGGATCACGGCGGCACCGGGGGCAGTCTACCGGGCCCGGGTGACGGGATGGGGGGATATCCGGGGCTTGGTGGGATGGGTGGGCGTGATGGAACCGATGCCGAAATCGGGTCGGGTGGGGGCTGACAAGTCACGGAACCGCAGGTAGCGTCGCCGGGAGTCGGTTCGAGCAGTGGTTCAGACCACTGGCGGCCCGGCGGAACCCTGACAAACCCCCCTTTACTCGGATCGTCCGGCACGTTCCTGCCGGTGAAGGAGAGCGACAACCATGGCTTCTGTCACGTACGACAAGGCGACCCGCGTCTACCCCGGGGCGGACAAGCCCTCGGTGGACGCGCTGGAGCTGGAGATCGCGGACGGCGAGTTCCTCGTGCTGGTCGGCCCCTCGGGCTGCGGCAAGTCGACCAGCCTGCGCATGCTGGCCGGTCTGGAGGACGTCAACGCCGGTGCGATCCGGATCGGCGACCGCGACGTCACCCACCTGCCGCCGAAGGACCGGGACATCGCCATGGTGTTCCAGAACTACGCGCTCTACCCGCACATGACCGTCGCCGACAACATGGGCTTCGCGCTCAAGATCGCCGGCGTGAACAAGGCGGACATCCGCACCAAGGTCGAGGAGGCGGCGAAGATCCTCGACCTGACCGACTACCTGGACCGCAAGCCGAAGGCGCTGTCCGGCGGTCAGCGCCAGCGCGTCGCGATGGGCCGCGCGATCGTCCGCCAGCCGCAGGTCTTCCTGATGGACGAGCCGCTGTCGAACCTGGACGCCAAGCTCCGCGTCTCCACCCGCACCCAGATCGCCGGCCTCCAGCGCCGCCTGGGCATCACCACGGTCTACGTCACCCACGACCAGACCGAGGCCCTCACCATGGGCGACCGGGTCGCGGTGCTCAAGGACGGTCTGCTCCAGCAGGTCGACACCCCGCGCAACATGTACGACAAGCCCGCCAACCTCTTCGTGGCCGGCTTCATCGGCTCGCCGGCCATGAACCTGGTCGAGGTGCCGCTGGTGGACGGCGGCGTGAAGTTCGGCGGCTCGGTCGTCAACATCTCCCGCGAGGACCTGTCCGGCGCCGGCACCGACAAGACGGTGACCGTCGGCATCCGCCCCGAGCACTTCGAGGTCGTCCCGTCGGGCGGCATCGAGGGCGTCGCGGTGACCGTCAACGTGGTCGAGGAGCTCGGCTCGGACGGCTTCGTCTACGGCACCACCCAGATCGGCGGCAAGGACCACGAGCTGGTCGTCCGCGTGCCCGGCCGCCAGATCCCGGCCCGCGGCGAGACCATCCACGTCGTGCCGATCGCCAACGAGACCCACGTCTTCTCCACCAGCTCCGGCCTGCGCCTGAGCAACTGACGCGACCTCGCGCCTCCCCGGAGCCCGTCGGACCCCCGTGGTCCGGCGGGCTCCGTCCGTACACCCCCGCGTCAACACGGCGGAGGGACGAAACCGGACAGTGTGTCACTCGATGGTGTAACGGAGGGCGATCCTGCCCGTACCCACCGCTACTCTCCTGAGGGTGAAGCAGCTAGTGCGCCGTATCGGCCAGACCGTCGCCCTGACCCTGCCGGTCGTCCTGGTGACCACCGGCACCCTCGCCGTGACCCGGGTCCCGTGGGCCCCGCCGACCGGGCTCGATCAGCAGGTCGTGGCGGCGTCGAGCGGCGACGGCGCCGGGATCGGGCGTTCCAACAACGCGGCCGGCGCCACGGCCAGGACCTCGGACGGGCTCGCCCCGCAGGACTCGCTGCGGGTGGCGCTGCTCGACGAGCTGCGCGCGAAGAACCCCTCCGCCGCGCTGGACCTGCTGGAGCGCTCGATGCGCGAGCAGCCCTCGCTGACGCCCTACTGCACCTCGCTGGCCGGCGAGCTGGGCAAGGCGGCGGTGCGCAAGTACCAGGGCGACGTCCAGCGGGCCCGCTCCTTCGCCCGCCCGGTCTGCGACGGCTCGTTCGCGGCCGGCGTCGTCGGCTGAGGAAGGCCGGAGAAGGCCGGAGACCGTCGGAGACGGTCCGAGAAGGCTGCGGAAGGCCGGGCGGACCCCGGTCCCCGAGGCGGCGGACACCC
>NZ_JBIVVI010001376.1:0-2182 GCF_044757675.1 Kitasatospora sp. NPDC091257 | reverse complement strand
GGGGCTGCCCCTTGCGGACCGTCTCGCCCGCCGTGGTCTTGACGACGGTCACGGTGCCGGGCATCGGGGCGGTGAGGGCGCCGTGGTGCGCCCCGGCCCCGGCGGCGCTCTCGACGACCGGGTCGTAGGCGTGCAGCGGCCAGGCGTCGCCCTCGATGCCGAGCCACGTCACCGGTCCGCCGGCGAGGCCGGGAGTGGCGTCGGTGGCCAGCGAGAACGTGGTGCGGAGGCCGTCGACGGTCAGGTGCAGCCGGTCGCCGGCCAGGGTCGCGCGGGCGCGGTGCGCGGGGCCCTCGTCGAGCCGGAGCTCCACGTCGCGGGTGGTCCCGGCGGAATTGTCAGTGGCGTCGGCTACGTTGCCCGCAGTGATCGAACGGATGCGCACCGCCACCGGGTCCTGGCCGGGGGTACGGAGTCGGTGGGTGGTCCAGGCGGGGGTGCCGCCCAGGCGCCAGCCGGAGGGAAGGGAGAACGGGTCGGTCCAGCCGTCGGGGTCGGCGGCCGGGGTGAGTTCCAGGTGCCGCGCCAGTGCGGCCGCGTAGTAGAGGAGGTGAGCGGGTGACGGTGCTTCGACCGCCGCGGTCGGGTCCGCCGCGGTCGCGTCCGGGGTGATCGCGTTCGCGGGGGAGTGCGGCGAGGTGAGCAGGGCCGGCTGCTCCTGGGCCGTCCGCTCCACCAGGCCGGTGTCCAATCGGCCGGCGGCGACCTCGGGGTGTGCGAGCAGTCGGCGCAGGAAACCGGTGTTGGTGGTGATGCCCAGGATGCGGGTGTCGGCCAGCGCCGCGCGGAGCCGGCGCAGCGCGGTCGGGCGGTCGGGCCCGTACGCGATGACCTTGGCGAGCATGGGGTCGTAGGCGCTGGTGACGACGGTTCCGGCGGCCACTCCGGAGTCGACGCGGATGCCCTCGCCCCGGGGCTCGTCCAGGGTGAGGATGCGGCCGCCGGTGGGCAGGAAGTCCCGTTCCGGGTCCTCGGCACAGATGCGGGCCTCGATGGCGTGGCCCAGGAAGGAGACGTCGGACTGGGTGAAGGAGAGCGGTTCGCCGGCGGCGACGCGCACCTGCCACTCGACCAGGTCGAGCCGGGCCGAGTCCGCGCCGACCGCGACGGCGAGTTCGGTGACGGGGTGTTCCACCTGGAGACGGGTATTCATCTCCATGAAGAAGAAGTCCCGAACCCCCTCGGCGTCGGAGGCGGCGGCGGGGGCGTCCGGGTCGATGCCGGGGACGATGAACTCCACGGTGCCGGCACCGGTGTAGCCGCAGGACTTCGCGGCGCGGACGGCCGCGGCGCCCATCGCGGCGCGGGTCTCGGCATTGAGGAGAACGGAGGGAGCCTCTTCGATCACTTTCTGGTGGCGGCGCTGCAGGCTGCACTCGCGCTCGCCGAGGTGGACGGTGGTGCCGTGGGCGTCGGCCAGCACCTGCACCTCGATGTGGCGCGGCCGGTCGACCCAGCGCTCCAGCAGCAGGGTGTCGTCGCCGAAGGCGGTGCGGGCGACGCGGCGGGCGGCGGCGATCTCGGTGGGCAGGTCGGCGCGGTCCCGTACGAGCCGCATGCCCTTGCCGCCACCGCCGGCGGACGGCTTGAGCAGTACCGGGTAGCCGATCTCGTCGGCGGCGGCGACGAGTTGATCGTCGGTGGGCGCGGTGGCCTGGCTGCCGGGGACCACCGGGACACCTGCGGCCCGGACGGCCTCCTTGGCGTTGATCTTGTCGCCCATCAGCTCGACCGCACCGGGAGGAGGTCCGATGAAGGCGAGGCCCGCGTCGGCGCAGGCGCGGGCGAAGCCGGGGTTCTCGGCGAGGAAGCCGTAGCCGGGGTGGACGGCCTGGGCGCCGGTGCGGCGGGCGGCGTCGAGGATCCGGTCGGTCCGCAGGTAGGTCTCGGCCGCCGAGCTGTCGCTGCGGTCGGCCGGGCCGAGCCGGACCGCGACATCGGCCTCGCGGGCGTGCGGCGCGTCGGCGTCCGCGTCGCTGAACACGGCGACCGAGCGGATGCCGAGCCGCCGCAGGGTGCGGATCACCCGGAGGGCGATCTCGCCGCGGTTGGCGACCAGAACTGTGTCGAACATGGGAGGCGTTCCTCCGGGTCGAGGGGAGCCGTACGAAGGAGGTGGCGGTGGGTGGATCGACACCTTGGCGTCCTCGCCCTTGGTGCGGGCGATCTTGATGAACTCCCG
>NZ_JBIVVI010001375.1:0-2184 GCF_044757675.1 Kitasatospora sp. NPDC091257 | reverse complement strand
AGCAGACGAAGAGCCCCGGCTCTTCCGGTGGCCGGACTAAGGGGGCCGGCTCCGGCGGGGGTTCTGGAGACCAGACGAAGGGTTCCAGGTCCGGCGGTTTCGGCTCCGGTAGCTCTGGTGGGTCCGGCGGATCCGGCTCCAAGGGCTCCGGTTCCTCCAGCGGTCCCGACCGACAGAAGGGCCCCGGGCCCGGCGGTTCCGGTGGATCGAAGGGCGCCGGTGGTTCGGGCGGGACGAAAGGCGCCGGTGGCGGCCCGAAGGGCTCCGGAACATCCGGCGGGACGAAGGGGGCCGGTTCCTCCGGCGGAGCACCGCAGCCCGGCAAGTGGGGACCGGGAGCGGTCCGGCGCCCCTCGCAGGGCGGCGGACCTGCCGCCAAGAACGGCGGGAAGAAGAACGGGAAGGGCGGCACCGGCCCGGACGGGCCGGATACGTCGACCGGCCCGGCGAAGGGACCCGCCGGTACGTCCGCGCCGCCTGGCGTGCTGCGCCGACGGCGGCGCAGCCACCGGGCGCTGCCGAGGCCGTTCCGCAACTGGGGCGGCATCACGGTACCCGGGGCGATGCACGGCACGCTCAAGGGCTACCAGGAGGACGAGTGCACCTGCCGCCGCTGCCTGCGGGCGGGCCGGAGGGCCTACCGCAAGGAGCACCCGGAGGAACGCACCGGGACGTTCTGGGGGGCGGTCTCCGAGACCGCCGAGGAACGGCTGCGGCGTCGCCGGGAGAACCACCGTCCGGCGTGGCGGGCGGGCGTCCGCATGAAGAAGAAGGGCAAGAAGGGCCGCAAGGGCTCGGATGCCGCGGCCGGTTCGGCGACCACCGCCGGATCGTCCGGCAGCCGCTGGAAGAAGGAGCGGGAACGGGCACGCAAGCGCGCCGGCGGGTTCACGGCCGGACCGGACGACTCGGCCACCGGTACGGGCGCCCGCTCCGGCGGGCGGCGGCGCACGGTGTGGGAGTCGGCCGGGATGGCCGCCTCGGAGGGCGAGGAGATCACCGGGATCTACGTGAACGGCCGGCCCGACACCCGCACCCGCGAACGCCGTGCAGGTGCGTCCGGGATGCCCGCCCGCGGACCGGCCGCGCTCGGCCCGGCACCGACCCCGCACACCGCCCGCCCCGGCACGAGGCGCCCGATCCCGATGCCGGGCGCGCCGGCCCCGGCCGTGCCGAACCCTGCCGCCGCCCCGCCGGCTGCCCCGCCGGCCCCGGTTGTGTCGAACCCTGCCGCCCCGACAGGCCCCACAGCACAGAAAGGAGGAGCCGGCGTGTCGCTGCCCTCGCAGTCCCACGGTTCCCGAGTCCACGGAATGGACGCCCAGCACGAGACCGAGATTGCGTACGGGGGGCTCATCCTCACGCTGGGGATCATGGGTGCCGAGGGATCCGCGGCCCACGACCAGTGCGTGGTCCTGGCCGACAAGGCCGTAGCCATCCGCCGGGCACTGGACCAGCTGAGCGTGGACCTGGCCGTGCACCACAACGTCATCGGAAATCTCACCCAGCGGGCGATGACGAAGCTCTCGGAGCAGATGGCCCTCCTGGGCAACAAGGCCGAGGAGATGAAGGGCGAGTCGCTGGCCGCCGCCGAGGCGGCCTACTCCGCCGAAAGCGCGATCGAAGAGGCCTACAGGCCCTACCTGCAGGCCACCATCGACGCCGGCCTCGCGGTCCCCTCGGCCCGCATCCACAACGAGAACTGATCGGGGGACACCGATGAGCGACATCGTTCCGCACGACTCCGGCATTGAGGTCACCGCCCGAGAGAGCGCCGGGTTCGTCGCGCTGGCCGCGCGCACCGTGCGCCTGGCCGCCGCCGCCCTGCTGCTCAAGGCGGAGATGGCCAAACTCCAGGAGCACATGGAGGAGAACGCCAGGACCGCGCGCCGCTCCGCCGAACTGGCCGGACAGGCCGAGGTCGAACCCCACTTCCTCGCGATGATCGAGGAGACCGGCCGCGCCTTCGACCAGGTGGCCAACGCCTCCGGTGAGCTCACCCAGGCCGCCGACCGGGTCGAGGAGGAGTCGCGGGCCTTCCGAGACGCCCACCAGGCCGAGTACCGAGGCATCTACGAGGTCAACCAGTCCTCCCCCCACCGCCAGCCCAAGCCCGGATTTTTCCGCCGCTGACCGAGCACCACACGCTCCCCCACCCTCGGCCGTGGCCGCGCCCGACATCCC
>NZ_JBIVVI010001374.1:0-2184 GCF_044757675.1 Kitasatospora sp. NPDC091257 | reverse complement strand
GGGCCCGAAGGGCCGGCCCGGCCGGGGCGGCGACCGCGGCAATCGGAAGGAAGGGTGCGCGATGGCGGCGGAGGAGGAGGGGGCGCGGACGGCGGCCGACCGGCGCGGACCGGAGCGCCGGGGCGCGGGCGTGGGGGCGCGGTGATCGGGGGGTGAAGGTGTTGCGAGGCCTGGACCTGCGGAGACGGGGATCGGCCGTCCTGGCGGCGGCCGAAAACGACACACCACTAGCATGGTGCCCAATTCTCACCCGTCCCACCGGAGCCGTGGACGGCACCGGCAAGGGGACGCTTCCAGACATGACGGGGAATCAGATGGCAGGGGATCACCCTACGCCGGGGGCAGGCGAAACGCCCGGCAACGGTCCGCAGGACAACCGGGGCGTCTCGTTCGGGCGCCCGCCGGGCGGCGGTGTGGATCCGGCCGCCGTCGCGGACCAGATGACGCAGCTCGACGGCGCGGCCGTCCCGGGCCCGGTCGCGCCCGCGGGCCCGCCGCCCGCCCAACCGCCGGCACCGCCCGCGCAGCCGCCCGCCGGCAGCCCGGAGTACGCGGTGTACGCGCCGACCGCGACCGGGTTCCCCAGCCAGGCCCCGCCGCCGCCCGGCGCCGCCCCGCTCGGCCCGTACGACCCGGTCCCCGGTTCCCCGTACGGCGCCCCGGACGCCGGGCAGGCCTACAACACCGGCGGCTACAACTACCCGCAGCAGCAGCCCGGGTACAGCTACCCCGTCGCGCCCGTCCCTCCCAAGCAGCGCAACCCCGTGATGCTGTGGGGCGGGATCATCGGCGGTGTGCTGGCGATCTCGATCGTGGTCGCCCTGGTCGTCCTGCTCAAGGACCCGAAGCCCGAGCCCGATCCGGCCCCGGGCCCGGTCGCCGCCGACAACGGCGGCACCACCGACAACGGCGGGACCAGCAACGGCCCGACCCCCGGCCCCGGGCCCAAGGGCGGCAGCTTCAACGTCGCCTGGAGCGTCCCCAAGCCGGCCGGCGCGGACACCTCGAGCCAGCTGCTCGGTGTCTGGGGCACCGACAAGCTCGCCGTGCGCGTCGACGGTTCCGGCATCAAGGCCTACAACCTGACCGACGGCAAGGAGGCCTGGACCATCCCCGTCCCGGCCGGCAGCAAGGAGATGTGCACCGCCTCCTACGGCGCCAACTCCAAGGGCGTCGCCGCCGTCTCCTTCAACACCGGTGACAGCGACTGCTCCACCGTCGGCGCCATCGATCTGACCCAGGGCAAGCTGCTCTGGAGCGTCAAGGTCTCGGCCGACCGGATGTCCTCGCCGACCCTCAGCGTCACCGAGAACGTGGTCGCCGTCGGCGGCAACATGGTCGGCGCCCTGAACATCGCCAACGGCCAGCCGGCCTGGCAGTTCCAGCCGCGCGACAAGGACTGCTCGGTGCGCGGCAAGGCGGCCGGCGTCCAGATCGCGGTCAGCGACCGCTGCTACGGCACCACCGGCCCGAAGTCGCAGCTGGTCGTCGTCAACGCCGAGACGGGCAAGCCGACCAGCGCCCCGATCACCCTCACCGGCAGCATCGAGCAGGTCGACTCGGTCGTCCAGGACAAGCCGCTGGTGCTGCTGATGTCCAGCGGCCCGCAGGGCGACTACATCCTGCCGTTCGACAAGGACAACAAGCCGGGCAACCAGATGTCCGTCAAGGAGCCCGGTTCGGACAGCCTGCGCCTCTCCGGCCAGGACGAGGCCCTCACCCGCAACGTGGTCAGCGGCACCACGCTGTACGTCCAGGTCAGCGGCGGCAAGCCGGGCATCAACGCCTACGACCTGACCACCGGCAAGCGGCTGTGGGCGGCCACCTCCGGCTCGACGAGCAACGACATGCGCCTGGTGGCCGGGACCGACAAGGACGGCAAGGTCCGCGCGGTCGTCGACCAGGGCTACAACAAGCCGGCCCGGCTGGTGACGCTCTCGCCGACCGACGGCTCGCTGTCCGACCTCGGCACCATGACCATGCCGAGCAGCATGGGCATCGGCAGCAGCAGCTCCGAGTACCTGATCTCGGACGACGGCGCCGCGGTCTACGTGTTCCGCCGCTTCAGCGCCAGCGACGGTCCGCTGACCAAGTGGAAGAAGTGACGCCGGGCCGACGACCGACCGGCGACCGGCCGACGACCCGGGTGGACCGGGTGGACCGGGTGGACCGGGGTGACGACCG
>NZ_JBIVVI010001373.1:0-2187 GCF_044757675.1 Kitasatospora sp. NPDC091257 | reverse complement strand
CCCCGCAGCAGCCCCAGCCCCAGCCCCAGCCCCAGCCCCAGCCCCAGCACGGTGGCTTCCCGCAGCAGCAGGATTTCCAGGCCCCGCCGCAGCACGGTGGCGGCGGGCCGCAGCCGACCATCATCCGCAACCTGACGTCGTCGATGCGCACCGCCCGGATCGGTCGTGCGCTCGACAACGACATCGTGGTGTCCGACCTCCAGGTCTCCCGCCACCACGCCGAGCTGCGTCAGCTCCCGGACGGCCGCTACGAGATCGTCGACCTCGGCAGCCACAACGGCATCTTCCTCAACGGCCAGCGGGTGCAGCGTCAGCTGATGGGCCCGCAGGACCGGCTGACCGTCGGCCACTCCAGCTTCGTCCTGGTCGGCGACCAGCTGCAGGAGTTCGTCGACACCGGTGCGGTCTCCTTCTCCGCCCGCCACCTGACCGTCGAGGTCGACCACAAGGGCGGCAAGAAGGTCCTGCTCGACGACGTCAGCTTCGGCGTCCCGGAGAAGTCCCTGGTCGCGGTCATCGGCCCGTCCGGCTCCGGCAAGTCCACGCTGCTGCGCGCCCTCACCGGCTACCGCCCGGCCGACCGCGGCGAGGTCCTGTACGACGGCCGCAACCTCTACAAGCAGTTCGCCGAGCTCCGCTCGCGCATCGGCCTGGTGCCGCAGTCCGAGATCCTGCACCGCGAGCTCACCGTCCGGAAGGGCCTCAAGTACGCCGCCCAGCTGCGCTTCCCCGGCGACACCGAGGCGCGCGAGCGCGAGGCCCGGATCGACGAGGTGCTGTACGAGCTGCGCCTGGACAAGCGTGCCGACAACAAGATCACCGCGCTCTCCGGCGGCCAGCAGAAGCGCGTCTCGGTCGCCCTGGAGCTGCTCACCAAGCCCTCGCTGATCTTCCTGGACGAGCCCACCTCGGGCCTCGACCCGGGCATGGACCGCGAGGTCATGCAGATGCTGCGCGGCCTCGCCGACGACGGCCGCACCATCCTGGTCGTCACCCACTCGGTGGCCGAACTCGCACTCTGCGACCGGCTGCTCGTGATGGCGCCGGGCGGCTCGGTGGCCTACTTCGGCCCGCCGGACGAGGCGCTGCACTTCTTCGGGTACGAGACCTGGGCGGACGTCTTCCAGGCCTTCGAGAACTACCCGGACCACGACTGGGCCGGCCGCTACCGCGGCTCGGTGCACTACCAGCAGTACTCCGCGCCCACCGTGGAGGCGGGCGAGGTGCAGCACGTCCAGGTCGCCCAGGAGGCGGTCAAGCCGCCGAAGCCGCAGAGCTGGGGCTCGCAGCTGTGGACGCTGATGCGCCGCTACATGTCGGTGCTCGCCTCGGACCGCGGCTTCCTCGCGCTGTCAGTGCTGCTGCCCGCCGTCATCGGCGCGGTCAGCGTGCTGATCCCCAACGAACCGGGGCTCGCACCCAACCCCAAGACGCAGCTCCACCTCAACAGCGGCGCCGCGACGATCATGCTGATCCTGGCGATCGGCGCCTGCTTCTCCGGGGCGGCCAACTCGGTCCGCGAGTTGATCAAGGAACGGGCGATCTACGAGCGGGAACGAGCCACCGGGCTCTCCCGCTCGGCGTACATGATGTCCAAGATCATCGTGCTGGGCTTCTTCAGCGTGATCCAGGGCGCCATCATCTCCGCCGTCGGCTTCCTGCCGCGCAAGCTCCCCGAGCACGGCCTGATCGTCAAGAACCTGCCGATCATCGAGATGACCATCGGCATGATCCTGCTGAGCTTCGCCGCGATGATGTTCGGCCTGATGATCTCCGCGTTGGTGAAGACCGCCGAGAAGACCATGCCGCTGCTGGTCATGTTCGCCATCGTTCAGGTCGTCTTCACCGGCTGCCTCTTCCAGATCTTCAGCAAGCCCGGACTGGAGCAGGTCGCCTGGCTGATGCCGGCCCGCTGGGGCACCGGCATCGTATCCACCACGCTCGACCTGTCCGTGCTCATGGGCCCCTGGAACAAGGACTTCCAGAACCCCAACTACGACCCGCTCTGGAAGCACAGCGTCGCCCAGTGGGCGATCGACGCGGGTGTGCTGATCGCCATCTCCGTCGCCATCGGCGTCCTCGTGACCCGGCTCCAGCGCCGGCACGAGCCCGAGGTCATGCAGAAGGGCTGACCCCTTCTCCGACTCTCCGGCGGCAGGCCGAGGGGCGGCTCTCCCAACAGGGAGG
>NZ_JBIVVI010001372.1:0-2190 GCF_044757675.1 Kitasatospora sp. NPDC091257 | reverse complement strand
GACTCCCGCCCCTTCCCCCAGCCGGAACTGCTGTCCGGCACCTGGCACGTGCTCGGGGCGACCGTCCCGGTCAACCGCTTCGTGCTGGTGGCCGCCGCCGCACTGCTGCTGCTCGCTCTTCGGTTGTTCCTCGCCCGCACCCGCTACGGGCTGATCGTCCGGGCCGGCGTCGAGGACCGGGCGATGGTCACGGCGCTCGGCATCGACGTCCGGAGGGCGTTCACCCTCGTCTTCGCCCTCGGCGGGGCGGCCGCCGCCCTCGGCGGCGCCCTCGGCGGCCTCTACTTCGGTTCGGTCAATCCCGGCCAGGGGACCGGCCTGCTCATCTTCGCCTTCGTCGTCGTGGTCATGGGTGGCATGGGCTCCGTGACCGGAGCCGCCGTCGCCTCGGTGGGCGTCGGCCTCGTCCAGCAGTTCGCCAACTACTACACCGGCGCCGGTCTCGGCGACCTCTCGGTCGTCGTCCTGCTCGCCGTCCTGCTTCTCGTCCGACCCCGTGGACTCACCGGGAGGCTCGCGTGAGCGCCGAAACACCGATCACGAGCACCGGTGGCCCCGCGGCGGGCCGCAGCGCCGCCGCTCCGGCAGGGGGGACTGACACCGGCCCTGCCGTGACCGCCGTGCCGGAAGAGGGGACTGACACCAGCTCCGCCGACACCGCCACTGTGGCAAGGGGGACTGACACCGGCCTTGCCGAGACCCATTGTGAACACAGGAGCGGGCCCGGCGCCATCCCTCGAACAGGTGATTCAGTCACTAACCGCTGGACAGGCGTGCACAGAGCGCTACGCTGGTGGCCGATCGCCCTGCTGATCACGTTCCTTGTCGCCCCATACAGTGCGCTTCCCGTCCCGGGACTGCTCGACGGCCCGCTCGGCAGCCCCGGCAGCCTCCAACTGCTCGCCCTGTGCCTGCTCTACGGGGCCCTCGCCACCGGTTACGACCTCCTGCTCGGTCGGACCGGACTGCTCTCCTTCGGCCACGCGCTCTACTTCGCGACCGGCCTGTACGCCACCGATCTCGGCATGCTGGAGCTGCGACTGCCGTTCGCCGCCGCCGCGGTGTTCGGCGTCGCCTGCTCCGTGCTGCTGGCCCTGCTGCTCGGCTCGGTCAGCCTGCGCGTCACGGGCATCGGGTTCTCCATGGTCACCCTCGCCTTCGCCCAGGCCGGCTCGATCCTCGTCCAGCGCAACCCCGGCGGCGTCACCGGCGGCGAGGAGGGCCGCTCCGCCCCGGCCGACCTGCTGCCCGCCGGCCTGCTCGGGATCGAGAACACCGCCAACCTGTACTGGATCGCCGTCGGCTACCTGGTGCTGACCGTCGCCGCGGTCCACTGGGCCGTCAAGTCGCCGATGGGCCGGGTCTGGGAGGGCATCAAGGAGAACGAGCGCCGGGTCGAGGTGCTCGGACTGCGGCCCTACGGCTACAAGCTGGTCGCCTTGGTGCTGGCCGGCGGGCTCGCCGGGCTGGGCGGGGTGGTCTACCTGCTGCTGACCGGTGGCGCCACCCCGCAGGCCGCCACCTCGGACGCCACGCTCGCGCTCCTGGTGATGGTCGTCCTCGGCGGCTCCGGCACCCGCTGGGGACCGCTGCTCGGCGGTGTCCTGTACACCTGGGCGAGCCACCGGCTCGGCGACCTCGCCAACTCCTCGACCGTCGCCGACCTGCCGGCGGTGCTGCGGGTGCCGCTCTCCCAACCCCTGTTCCTGCTGGGCGCCCTGTTCGTCGCCGTGGTCTACCTGCTGCCCGGCGGCCTGGCTAGACTGCCTGCCCGCATCCGCACCGCCCGGTCCGCCCGCTCCGCCTCGGTGCCGGCCGGTCTCGGAACCGCCCACCCCACCGGAGGTACCCCCGCGTGAGCCAGTCGCCGCTGAAGCCCGAGGAGTTGACCGTCCCCGTGCCCGGTGGGGACCTGGCCGTCCTGCGCTGGCCCGCGGACGACCCGCAGGCCCCCACGATCGTGGCGGTGCACGGCATCACCGCCAACGGCCTCGCCTGGTACGAGGTCGCCCGCCGGCTCGCCGGCCGGGTCACCCTGCTCGCGCCCGACCTGCGGGGCCGCGGCGCCAGCCGCTCGGTCGCCGGACCGTACGGGCTGGCCCGGCACGCCGACGACGTGGCCGCGCTGATCGGCGCCCTCGGCCCGGGGCCCGTCACGGTGGTCGGCCACTCGATGGGGGCCTGGGTCAC
>NZ_JBIVVI010001371.1:0-2195 GCF_044757675.1 Kitasatospora sp. NPDC091257 | reverse complement strand
GGCCCAAGGTCCCACCCGTTCGGCCCCTTGGCCCCTGGCGATCGGGGCCGCCGCGAGCGATGCTGCCGGTACCGGCCGGGACGATCCGCGTCCGGTCGGAGCAGGATCGTTGGACGAGGTGAACCGGCGTGCGGCATGCCACCGTCGAATCCGTGATGACCAGCCCCGTCGTCCTGGTCTCCCCCGAGACCGGATTCCGGGAGATCGTGACGCTGCTGAGCGAGTACGACATCACCGGCGTGCCGGTGGTGGACCCGGAGGCGCGCCCGCTCGGCGTGGTCTCGGAGGCCGACCTGCTGCGGACTCTGGCCGCGCAGGAGGACCCGGCCAGCCTGCTGCCCGCGCCCGAGTCGGCGCAGGCCGGCCCGAACGGCGAGGTGACCGCGGCCGATCTGATGACGGCGCAACCGGTCTGCACCACACCGGACACCAGCATCGTCGCGGCGGCGCGGCTGATGAGCCGGCACGGCCTGAAGCGGCTGCCGGTGCTGGACGAGGAGGGGCGGGTCATCGGCATGGTCAGCCGCGGCGACCTGCTGCGGGTGTTCCTGCGCGAGGACGTGGTGATCCGGCGCGAGATCGTCGAGGAGGTGCTCGGCCGGATCGACGGGGTCAGCCCGGCGCAGGTCGGGGTGGAGGTCAACCAGGGGCGGGTGGTGCTCAGCGGCACCGTGCCCGAGCAGCACCTGGTGCCGATCGTGCTCAACCTGTGCCGCTCGGTGGACGGGGTGGTCTCGGTGACCGACCGGCTCGGGGCCGAAGGGGCGGCGCCGGTCGGCTGACCGGCCGCGCCGTCCCCGATTCGCACGTTCGTCCCGGACCCGAACGATCCGCTTCGCATACTGCGGAGGGTATCGGGTAACTCACCCTGTGTGCCCGTCAGTGCGGACTGCCGGGACGGCGGAGTTTCGGGGAGGCGGCCGTGGCAGTCGTGTTCGACGCGGACTTCACTTCGACCAGTCAGTGGATCGCCGGGCGCAGCAGCGCCTATCCCCGGATGGGGCCGACCAACCGGAGCGACCACAAACTCGACTACCTCAACCGCGACTACTGCCCCGACGGCGTGTTCGCGGCGGTCCGGCGGCACAGCGGCGGGCTGTGGAGCTGCAACCTGCTGACCACCGAGGGCAGTCCGGACGGCTTCCAGCTCCGTGCCGGGGACGTGCTGTCGGCGAGCGTGACACTGCCCGTCGAACTGGGTGCCTGGCCGGCGATCTGGACCTGGCGGGACGGCGGCAACGAGGTGGACGTCTTCGAGTACCACCCGGACAACCCCGACCTGCTGGAGATCTCCAATCACGTTCGGGGCGGCTACCGGTACTGGCACGGCGCGGGCTCCGGGATCGGGCCGGGGGCGACCTTCGATCTGCGGGTGGTGCTCGGCGCGAACTCGGTGGACTGGTACGTGGAGGACGAGCTGGTCTACGCGGACCTGCACGGCGTCGGGTCCGGGTGGCACGCGTACCTGATCGTCAACATGTCGGTGGCGGACGGGACGTACCACGACCGGCCGCCCTACGGCGGGCCGGACCGGCTCAGCTGGGTCTGCCGCGGCCTCCGGGTCGAGCGCTGAGCGGGCGGGCGCTGAGCGGGCGGGCGGGCTCACGGGTGCCCGAGGTGACGGCGCTCCGTGGGGCTCCTACGGCTCGTGGGGTGCCTACGGTTCGCGGGGTGCGAAGGCGGCGGTGATCGGGCCGCGCGGGGCGTACCCGCCGCGCGGGTCGAGCGGGGTGAGCAGGGTGTGCGGATCGCGTGGGCCGTACAGGCCCTGCGGACCGTTCTGGCCGTTGTGGCCGTACAGGCCGTTCGCGCCCGGTGGGCCGGGCCGGCCGGAACGCTGGAACCAGACCGCCCGGCGGTGCGGGCCGATGTGGGCGGGGTCGGTCACGTACAGGTCGTCGCGCGGGGCTCGCTCGTTGCCCGGGGCGAGCGCCGCGTCCACGGCGCGGTCGGCGATCGCGCGCAGCAGCGCGGCGGCGGTGGTCTCGGCGGCGGCCGGCGCGATGGCGAGGGCGGTGAGCTCGACCCAGAGCGCGGTGGTGACGTAGCCGATCGGGGAGTGGCCGAGCGCCGGGACGGGGCGCGGGTCCGGGTGGCGCCGCAGCACCCCGGCGGCGACGAGTTGCTCGGGGGAGCGGTCGTCGTCCGGTGGTCGGAAGGCCGTGGGTGGCTGGTGAGCCGTGGGCCACTGGGGG
>NZ_JBIVVI010001370.1:0-2195 GCF_044757675.1 Kitasatospora sp. NPDC091257 | reverse complement strand
CCCGCCCCGTAGGGTGGGAGGGTCATGACGAACGACTCCGAATCCCAGCCCGCGACGGCCCTCGGCGACGAGGCCGAGGAAGCCGTCGCCGTCCCGCGCTCGCGGATCCCCGAACTGCTGCACGCCGCGGTGGCGGCCGTCGGCGGCGCGGAGCGCCCCGGTCAGGTCCGGATGGCCGAGGCCGTCGCCGACGCCGTCGACCACGGCGAGCACCTGCTCGTCCAGGCCGGCACCGGCACCGGGAAGTCCCTGGCCTATCTGGTGCCCGCACTCGCCCACGGCGACCGCGTGGTCGTCGCCACGGCCACTCTGGCGCTGCAACGCCAGCTGGTGGAACGGGACTTGCCGCGCACCGTCGAGGCGCTGCACCCCGTGCTGCGCCGCCGGCCGCTGTTCGCGATGCTCAAGGGCCGCTCCAACTACCTGTGCCTGCACCGGGCCAACGAGGGCACCCCGAGCGACGAGGGCGAGGGCCTGTTCGACCCGGTGGACGCGCTCGGCGGGCCCACCGGGAAGCTCGGCAAGGACGTGCTGCGGCTGCGCGACTGGGCCGACGAGACGGACACCGGGGACCGCGACGACCTCAGCCCCGGCGTCTCCGACAAGGCCTGGGCCCAGCTGTCGGTCACCTCCAAGGAGTGCCTGGGCGCCACCCGCTGCCCGTACGGGCAGGAGTGCTTCGCGGAGAAGGCGCGGGAGCGGGCCAAGCTGGCGGACGTCGTGGTCACCAACCACGCGATGCTCGCGATCGACGCGATCGAGGGCGCGCCGGTGCTGCCCGAGCACGGGCTGCTGATCGTGGACGAGGCGCACGAGCTGGTCAACCGGGTCACCGGCGCGGCCACCGCCGAGCTGACCGTCGGGGCGGTCAACCGGGCGGTCAAGCGGGCCGCGCGGCTGGCCAACGAGAAGGCGGTCGACGCGCTCCAGGCCGCCGCCGAGAACTACCACGGCCTGATGGAGACCGCCCAGCCCGGCCGGGTCGAGGAACTGCCCGAGTACCTGGCGTACGCGGTCACCGCGATCCGGGACGCCTCCCGCCAGGTGATCAGCTCGCTCGGCGAGACCAGGGACAAGGGGCTCAGCGACGAGGACGCCGTCCGCAAGCAGGCGATGGCCTCGGCCGAGGCGCTGCACGAGACGGCCGAGCGGCTGCTGGAGGACTCCGAGTACGACGTGGTCTGGATCGAGCGCAGCGACCGCTACGGGCTGGGCACCGCCTCGCTGCGGGTCGCCCCGCTGAGCGTCTCCGGGCTGCTGCGCGAGGGGCTGTACAAGGAGCGCTCGGTCGTCCTCACCTCGGCCACGCTCAAGCTCGGCGGGGATTTCAACGGCGTCGCCGCCTCCGTCGGCCTGCCCTCCGAGACGCGGCTGCCGGACGTCCGCACCGCCGGGGACAACCCGGAGCCCGGCCCGGCCTTCGGCGAGGACGCGGTGCCGCACTGGCGCGGGATCGACGTCGGCTCGCCGTTCAAGTACCCGAAGCAGGGCATCCTGTACGTCGCCAAGCACCTCGCCGACCCCGGGCGCGATCCCGAACGGCCGGACATGCTGGACGAGTTGGCCGAGCTGATCGGTGCGGCCGGCGGGCGGACGCTGGGGCTGTTCTCCTCGATGCGGGGCGCCCAGACGGCCGCCGAGGCGATGCGCGAGCGGCTGGACCAGCGCGTCCTGCTGCAGGGCGAGGACACCCTGGGCGAGCTGATCCGGGAGTTCGCCTCGGACGCCACCACCTGCCTGTTCGGCACGCTCTCGCTCTGGCAGGGCGTGGACGTGCCCGGCTCGGCCTGCCAGCTGGTCGTGATGGACCGGATCCCGTTCCCCCGGCCGGACGACCCGCTGATGAGCGCCCGCCAGAAGGACGTCGAGCAGCGCGGCGGGAACGGCTTCATGGCCGTCGCGGCGACGCACGCGGCGCTGCTGATGGCGCAGGGCGCGGGCCGGCTGGTGCGCGCGGCCGACGACCGGGGCGTGGTCGCGGTGCTGGACCCGCGGGTGGAGACCAAGCGGTACGGGAGCTTCTTCCGGTCCTCGATGCCCGAGTTCTGGTACACCACGGACCGCAACCAGGTGCGCCGCTCGCTGGCGGCGATCGACGCCTCGGCGGCGCCGGTGCGGCCGGTGGTGAAGCGGGGCTGAGGGCCCCGGCCCTCGGGCCCCGGCGTTCCGGGCCCAGGGGGCCGTGGGTTGCCGGG
>NZ_JBIVVI010001369.1:0-2197 GCF_044757675.1 Kitasatospora sp. NPDC091257 | reverse complement strand
GGTGGTGCAGTTCCCGGACCCGGTCCGCGCGGAGCGGCACCCCGCCGGGGTCAGGGTGGACGAGTACGGCTTTCCGGACTTCGGCCCGTACGCCGCCGCCGCGGCCGAGGTGGCCGACCCGCCGGAGGGCTTCGGCGTGGACGAGCTGCGACTGACCGACTACGTGTCGGCCAACGCCGCGCTCTACACCCAGGGCCACCCGCTCTGGGCCGACCTCTCGACCGCCGTCGCCACCCCGCCCGGCTGGACCTGGCACCACGCGGTCGGCCGGGCCGCCCCCGGCTGGCGGCGGATGGAGCTCGTGCCGGTCGAGGTCAAGGCGCTGCTGCGGCACCACGGCGGCCTGGCCACCTCCGCCGCCGACCACACCCGCCGCGGCACCCGCCCCCTGCAGGAGCGCCGGGCGGTGCACTTCTCGCTGGCCGGGGACGGCGGCGACCCGATCGGCGTCCCCGAGGACCTCGTGCAGCGCGCCGAGCAGCGCCTCGGCTACCGGCTGCCCGACGCCTACCGCACCTTCCTCAAGCTGGGCGGCGGCCGCACCCCGGTCGGCGTGGCGCTGGACACCGAGCTCGGACTGCTGCTCGACCAGCCCTTCCTGACGCTCACCGAGGAGTACGGCACCGCGGACGTCGTGTACACCAACAAGTGCCTGCGCGACCACCTCACCAAGGACTACCTGGCCGTCGCCTACGCCCAGGGCGGCCTGGTCGCGCTCAAGGTGCGCGGCGAGCGGACCGGCTCGGTCTGGTTCCACCTGCACGACGACGCCCGCGACACCGGTGCCCCGGAGGCCCCGGAGGACCGCTGCGCCCGGCTGCTGCTGCCCTGCGGCGAGGACTTCGACGCCTTCCTGCTGCGGTTGGCGGGCAGCCCGCCGGAGCTGGAGACGGTCGCGGAGCTGATGGTGGACGGCGGGTTCGCCCGGGCCGTCCCGGTGGGCTGAGGCGCGTGGTCGCGGTGGTCGCGGTGGTGTCGGTGGTGTCGGTGGAACGGGGGACGAAGAGGATGCGGACAGGGGTGAACCGGGCGTGGTGACGTACGCGCAGGCGCAGGAGCTCGCCGAGGAGTGGATCAACGGCGGGGTGCCGCGCTCGCAGCAGCGCGAGGTGCGGGTCCGGGAGTTCGACCTGGGCTTCGTCTGCTGGGCGGTGGCGCCCGCGGGCCCGGCCGAGGGCACGGGCGGCGGCACGGGGGAGGCACGGCTGGTGATCGCCCGGGACTCGGGCGCCAGCACGCTGTGGCCCGCGCTGCCCGTCAACGAGGTGGTCCGGCAGTACGAGGAGGTCTACGGGCGGCCGGTGGCGGCCAACCCGGCCGGGGCGGCGAAGCCCGCGCCCGGACCGGTGGAGGCCACCTCCTTCCTGCTCAGCCCGCCGCAGTGGCTCCAGGAGGCGGGGGCCGCGGCGATCGCGGCGGAGGCGGAGCGGCTCGGGACGGCCCCGGCCGGGCCGCAGGGTGCCGAGGCCCCGGTCGCGGCCGATGCTGCCGCTGCCATGCCCGGCGCCGCCGCTGCCACGCCCGTCGAGGAGCGGCCCGTTCCGGCGCCGCAGCCCGTTCCCGCGCCGCTGCCCGCCCCGGCCGTGCTGACCGAGCCGCCGGTCTCCGGCCGGCCCGCCGGGGACGCGCCCACCATGCTCGCGCCGCCGCCCGGGCACGAGGAGCCGGTCGTCGCTCCGCAGCCCTCGCCGCAGCCGCAGGCCGTCGCGCCGGTGCCGCCGCCCGTGGCTCCGGTCGCGCCCGTCGCGCCCGGTGTGCCCGGTGTTCCTGGTGTGCCGGGCCCGTCGGACGGGGGCGACGCCGCCACCGTCCTGATGCCCGAGGGGCTGCGGATCACCGGCTCGGACCTGCCCGAGCCCGCCGCGCCGGCGGGTGCCGAGGCCGCGACCATGCTGATGCCGCCGACGAGCGGCGGCCACGGCATGCCCCCGGTCCCGCCGTTCGCCGAGCCGCCGGCCGCCCCGCCCGCCCCGCCGGCCCCGGTGGCCCCGGCACCCGCCCCGGCCGCCGAGCCGGCGCCGACCCTGCTCGCCTCGCCGGACGCCATGCCCGGGCTGATGGGCCTGCCGGGTGCCCCGGCCGCCCCGCCCGCCACTGGACCGCAGGCGGAGCACGCCCCGACGATGCTGGCCCCGCCGGGCGGCATGCCCGGCCTCGCCGGCCTGCCCGGTGCCCCGGTCCCCGGCGCCCCGGAGGG
>NZ_JBIVVI010001368.1:0-2199 GCF_044757675.1 Kitasatospora sp. NPDC091257 | reverse complement strand
GGCAGCGGCAGTGCGGGGGGCGGGGTGCGCCGAGCGGCCTCGGCTACATTCCCGGTATGACGACCACACCGGAATCTGCCGTTTCGTCAACCTCCGCGCCGGACCGGCCGGGCGGCCTGTTCGACGCCCTCCACGCGGGCGCGCTCAGCGATCCCGCCCAGCTGCGGGAGATCTACGAGCAGCCCGGCGACCAGGCCCGCCGCAAGCAGGTCGACCGCCTGCACGAGGTCGCCCAGCGCCTGATCGCCTGCTCCCCGTTGGTGTTCGTGGCCAGCACCGACGCCGCCGGACGCTGCGACGTCTCCCCGCGCGGCGGGCCGGCCGGGCTGGTCTCGGTGCTCGACCCGTACACCCTGGCCATTCCGGACGCCACCGGCAACAAGCGCCTGGACACCCTGCACAACATCCTGGAGACCGGCCGGGTCGGGCTGCTCTTCGTCGTCCCGGGCCGGGACGCCACGCTGCGGGTCAACGGGCGGGCCTGCGTCTCGACCGACCCGGAGCTGCTGCGGCAGCTGACCGCCGTCGGCAAGCCGCCGCGCAGCGCGATCGTGGTCGCCGTCGAGGAGGTGTACGGGCACTGCCCGAAGGCCTTCCTGCGCTCCTCGGCGTGGAAGCCGGAGAACTGGCTCGCCAAGGACGCGCAGCCGAGTTCGGCGGAGGTCACGCTCTCGCACCTGCGGGACGGGTCGCTGACCGTGGAGATGATCGAGCAGTACGAGCGGGAGGCGCTGCTGTACCGGTACGAGTGAGGTTCCGGGGCCGCGCGGACCCCGCTCCGTACGGACCCCGCTCCGCGCGGGACGCCCGGCGACCGGCCCCGGGGCGGACCGGTCGCCGGGCGGCGCGCGCTCAGGCCGCCCTGGGAAGGTCCTCCACGGCCGCGCCGTCGGCGGCCCGCCGGACCGCCTCGACGCCCTTGTGGGCGGCGTCCTTGCTGGCGTAGCCCTGGCCGGTGGCGACGATCTCGCCGTTGCCCGCCTTGAGCCGGAACCGGTACTTGCCGCCGGCGTCCTGATAGACCTCGAACGTGCCCGACATCCGGGCCACCTCCTCGCGGGGCCTCCTCGCGGAACGCTCGATGCGCCCGCCGTCCTGCCCCCGGCGCCACCGTGCGCCCGGCGCCGGGGCGCCCGCACCCGGGCGGGAGCCGGACGGGTGAAGCCGGATCCGCGGGGATTGGCGGGAGTGCCGGGACGGCCGCCGGTGGTTTGAATGGACGGATGGACTGCGTCTTCTGTGCGGTGGTGGCGGGCGAGGAGCCGGCGCACCGGGTGCTGGACGACGAGGCCGCGGTGGCCTTCCTGGACCGCCGGCCGCTGTTCCCCGGGCACGTACTGGTCGTGCCGCGCGCCCACCACCCGACCCTGGCCGACCTGCCGGCCGCGGAGGTGGGACCGTTCTTCCTGCGGGTGCAGCGGGTGGCGACGGCCGTCGAGCGCGGGCTGGGCGCGGCGGGCAGCTTCGTCGCGGCGAACAACCGGATCAGCCAGTCGGTGCCGCACCTGCACGTCCACGTGGTGCCGCGCAATCCGAAGGACGGGCTGCGCGGGTTCTTCTGGCCCCGGCGGCGCTATCCGGACGAGGCGGGGGCGGCGGAGGTCGCGGGCCGGCTGCGGGAGGCGCTGGAGGACTGAGCGGCGCGGCCGGTCGAGGACGTCGCCGGCGTGCGGGCCACTGCCGGGCGTACGTCTGCGGGAGCACCGGCGGGCGTACGTCTGCGGGAGCACCGGCGGGCGTACGTCTGCGGGAGCACCGGCGGGCGTACGTCTGCGGGAGCACCGGCGGGGGTCGATATCGTTTTCCGGGCGGACGATCCGGCCGGTGAGGGTGTCTAGGCTCGCGATCATGAACGAACTCGCCTGCCTCGTGCAGCAGACGGCCGACCGGCTCGCGGGCCGCCACGTCGGCGCGGTGGTCGCCGGGCTGGCCGGCGGTGACGTGGAGATCCGCGGCGCCGGGCGGACCGGTCCGGGTGGTGGCGTGCCCGGGCCCCGCACCCTGTTCGAGATAGGTTCCGTCACCAAGGTGTTCACCTCGCTCGTGCTCGCGCGGCTGGCCCTCGACGGTGCGGTCCGGCTGGACGACCCGCTCGCCGAGGTGCTCACCGGAGCCTCGGGCGGTCGTGCCGTCGTCCCGGCCAAGGGCCGGGAACCGATCACCCTGCGGCACCTCGCCACCCACACCTCGGGGCTCCCC
>NZ_JBIVVI010001367.1:0-2199 GCF_044757675.1 Kitasatospora sp. NPDC091257 | reverse complement strand
CTCCGTCAGCCGGGCGGGGAGGTCGGCCCGGGGCATCCGGAACTCGGCGGAGTAGCCCTGCTCCTGCCAGGTGTTGTCGTCCGTGCACGAGGCCCCGGCGGCCTGCGTGGGCAGCTTCCCGCCCGCGAAGGCCATCACGGTGGAGCAGCCGACCGTCGTCGGGCTTCCGGCGTCCCGGTGGGTCATCGCGTACCCGACGTAGACCACCGGCGTGACCACGACGGCCGCCGCCGTGGCGCCGATCAGACACTTGAACCGCTTGCGCATGGGACCCCCCGGTCGAGCAGTGCGTGCGGCGATCCTCGCACACGATCTGAACGTGTTCAAATGGTTCGGTCGGCAGACGACGAAAGCGCCCGCCCCCGGAGTCCGGGAACGGGCGCTTCGAGCGGCGCGGGCGGAGGCCTCAGCTCGGGCGGCCCAGGGCGCGGTAGGTCCAGCCGGCGGCCCGCCAGGCCTCGGCGTCCAGGACGTTGCGGCCGTCGAGGAGGCGGCGCTCGGCGACCACGGCGCCGAGCGCGGACGGGTCCAGCTCGCGGAACTCGGACCACTCGGTGAGGTGGAGGACCACGTGGGCGCCCTCCGCGGCCTCCAGGGCGGAGTGGGCGTAGGTGAGGGACGGGAACATCTTGCGGGCGTTGTCCACGGCCTTCGGGTCGTAGACGGTGACCTGGGCGCCCTGGAGCTGGATCTGGGCGGCCACGTTGAGGGCGGGGGAGTCCCGGATGTCGTCCGAGTTGGGCTTGAAGGCGGCGCCGAGGACGGCGACCCGGCGGCCCAGGAAGCCGCCGCCGCACTGCTCGCGGGCCAGCTCGACCATCCGGGAGCGGCGCCGCATGTTGATCGAGTCGACCTCGCGCAGGAAGGTCAGCGCCTGGTCGGCGCCGAGCTCGCCGGCCCGGGCCATGAACGCCCGGATGTCCTTGGGCAGGCAGCCGCCGCCGAAACCGAGGCCGGAGTTGAGGAACTTGCCGCCGATCCGCTCGTCGTAGGCGAGCGCCTTGCTGAGCTGGGTGACGTCCGCGCCGGCCGCCTCGCAGACCTCGGCCATCGCGTTGATGAAGGAGATCTTGGTGGCCAGGAAGGAGTTGGCGGCCGCCTTGACCAGTTCGGCGGTCGCGTAGTCGGTGACCATGAACGGCACCCCGGCCGCGATCGGCTCCGCGTACACCTCGCGCAGCACCCGCTCGGCCCGCTCGCTCTGGGCGCCGACCACGATCCGGTCCGGCCGCAGGGTGTCCTGCACGGCGAACCCCTCGCGCAGGAACTCCGGGTTCCAGGCGAGTTCGGCGCCCTCGCCGACCGGTGCCAGCGCGGCCAGCCGCTCGGCCAGCCGGGCCGCCGAGCCGACCGGGACGGTGGACTTGCCGACCACCAGGGCGGGACGGGTCAGGTGCGGCGCGAGCTCGTCGATCGCCGTGTCGACGTACGACATGTCGGCGGCGAACTCGCCCTTGCGCTGCGGGGTGTTGACGCAGATGAAGTGCACGTCGCCGAACTCGGCGGCCTCCTGGGCGGAGGTGGTGAAGCGCAGCCGTCCGGTCGAACCCTCGTGCCCGGCCACGTGCTTGAGCAGCAGTTCGGACAGGCCCGGCTCGTACATCGGGACGCGACCCGCGGTCAGCATGGCGATCTTGTCGGGGTCGATGTCCAGACCCAGCACCTCGAAGCCGAACTCGGCCATCGCGGCGGCGTGCGTGGCGCCGAGGTAGCCGGTGCCGATCACGGAGATGCGGAGGGTCACGGGTTCTCCTTGGATGCGGACGCGACCAGTACGGATGCCCTGATGCTATCCGCCCGCCGAGGGCGCACCGGGATCACCTGCACGCCCGAAGGGCCGCCCTGAACGCTAGGCAGCCACAGGTCGGCGCCCTAGGATCTCTACTGAACGGTAGTTAACCGCGGATTCGACTCGCACCGGGCGTCGATCGGACCTCGATCGGGCACCGGTCACTGAACGACGAGGCAGGCATCATGGCGGGCAGCGCAGGGGCGGCTGACTTCGATCTCTTCCGGATCTCCGAGGAGCACGGGATGCTCCGTGAGGCGGTGCGTTCGCTGGCCGAGGCGAAGATTGCTCCGTTCGCGGCGGAGGTGGACGAGTTGGGGCGGTTCCCGCAGGAGGCGCTGGAGGCGTTGCGGGGCAATGACCTGCACGCGGTGCACGTGCCGGAGGAGTTCGGTGGTGCGGGGGCGGAT
>NZ_JBIVVI010001366.1:0-2204 GCF_044757675.1 Kitasatospora sp. NPDC091257 | reverse complement strand
CCCGACCCCCACCGACCTCCCCACCCACGCCCCCACCGCCCGCCGCATCTACGTCGCCACCATCCCCGGCGGCCTGCCGGGCGCCGCCGACATCTACATCCGCGCCACCGGCTGACCCGCCGCCCGGGCGGGTCAGGCCACGTTCCGGTCGATGGTGAAGGCCATGACGCTGCCGGGCTGGAGGGGGAACGGCAGTTGGATCAGCCCGGCCGTGCTGTTGAACGGTTCGGGGAAGGTGGCCCGGACGCTCGCACCGTGGGCGGCCCCGAGCGCGCTGATCTCCGACGCGTTCACGCTCAGGCGGGTCGGCCGGAGTGCCGGGTCGACGGTGAGCCGGTACTCTGCATCGGTGACATGGCGGAACACCTGGGCCTGGACGCGAATCCGTCGGTCGTTGCCCACGAACTTGCGTGCCGTGACGCTCAGCTCCACCAGATGGCCCGCGGTGGTCTGTGCCTCGCGCGGTACCGCGAAGTGTTCGACCCTGGCGCGCCCGCCGACGATTGCCTCGTGCGTCGCGGACGTGCGTTCCAGATCCCGGTTGTCGACCCTGACCGCGCCGACTCTGAAGACTCCCGGGTCGTCCGGGTCCAGGTTGTCGTCGATCATCCACCGGAGCAGGCACTCGGGCCCGGTGAAGCCGTCCAGGCCGGCGTCGTCGTTGGAGGCGAGGCAAGCGATCGTCACCGTTCCGGGCAAGGCCTGGACGCGGTAGGAGATCCGGAAGCTCTGGTAGAGGTAGTCGGGATGGGCGTCACCGTCCGGTGCGGGGGAGAGCAGGCAGTCGTAGCGGTAGGCGGACAGTGCTCCGGCGAACAACGGGTCGCGCACCGGGCCGAGCACGTCCTGCATGCCGCGAAGCACGGCGCTGTCCACCTGCTCCGTGGTCTCCCGTACGGTGAGGGAGCCGATCGCCAGCGTGACGGCCGCCGCCGACACGAAGGCGCCGCCGATGAGGCTGAGGACGGTGGCGAGGACCTGCTGGTGGGTCATCAGTGCCGCGGTCACCACGCACGCCAACCCCACCGTCAGCGCGAGGGTGTTGACCAGTGCGAGGATCTTGCGCAGTTGTCGTTCACGAGACACGGTCACACGCCACCCCCGGTGGGCCGCGTCAGAGCGCCGACCCCTCTGCGATGATCCGGACGATCCGTTCGGAGACCTCCCCGATCTCCTGTGCCGTACGAACGTTATCGGCCTGTCCCTCGGTCAGAAAGACCATGGCGATGCGGTTCGCGGGATGCAGCACGATGCCCGCGTCGTTCACGATGCCGCGAAGGCTCCCGGTCTTGTGCCGCACCGGGACCTCGTCGTCCAGACGGGACGGAATCCGGTCGTTGCGCAGGTAGTTGACCAGGTAGCGCCGGACCGGTCCGAGGTGTGGCGTCCGGTCGATGTACTCGACCAACCGCAGCATGTCCTCGGCGGTGGTGGTGTTGGCCCGGCCGAGCGGACCGAGTTCCTGCTCGGAGAACCCGGCGGGGAAGGCCGTGCTGTGCAGCCCGACGGCCTTGATCGTGGCGTCGATCCGCTCCTGGCCCAGGACGGCGCGTACGTGTTCGGCTGCCGGATTGTCGCTGGTCACCAGTGCGAAGCCGCACAACTCCCGTACGGTGACGGTCGAGTCGGGGTCGAGGGCCTGGAGCACGCTCGGGTACATCGTGCCCGGGAGGGCCCCGATCCGGACGCGTTCATCGAGGTCGAGCTCGCCGCGTTCGGCGGAGTCGAAGAGGGCGACCCCGAGGATCATCTTGGCCAGGCTCGCCGCGGGAAGTGCCAGGTCTGCCCGGTGGGCGACGGTGAGCCGGGGGCTGTCGAGCGTTTTGACCAGGACGCTGCGCACGCCCGTGCCGCCGGCCCTTGCGAACCCTTCGACCTGTGCGGTGATCGCGGAGCGCAGTTCGTCGGAATCGACCATCGGGCAACCCTCTTTCTCCCGCCCTGGTTGAGCCGGGCCAACGGCCCCCTACCCGCGTGGGAGCGCCGTACGCCCCGGTCCGGAGGCCGGGGCGAGGGAGGTCGGAAACGGCCGAACGCCTGCGGGGGGGCACCCGGCAGGCGTTCGAGGACTGCGGTCAGCGGGCGGTGGCCGGTTCGGGCTGGGGGGTGGGCGCGGTGGCCGGTGCCGGTGCCGGTGCCGGTGCCGGTGTCGGTGTCGGGGCGGGGGTGCGGCGGGCGGGGGCCTGGCCGACGAGCAGATCGGA
>NZ_JBIVVI010001365.1:0-2215 GCF_044757675.1 Kitasatospora sp. NPDC091257 | reverse complement strand
GGCCCGGCCCCGGTCCGCGGGGCGGGTGTCAGTCAGGCGGCGCCAGGGTGCCGGTCGCCAGGGCGTCGGTGGCGGCCTGGGCGAGGCTGCGGCCGAGGGCGGCGGCCCGGGCGAGGGCGGTGTCGAAGGCGGCGAGGCGGGCGAAGGCGGCGCCGAGGCGCTGCTGGGCGGGGAGCGGGAGGCGGGGCAGTTCGACCCGGCGGATGTCGAGCCGGGCGGTGGTGGTGGCGTGGCTGGCGGCGCGCCGGGTGCCGGCGGTGGAGCGGAACTGGCCGGCCAGGAACTCGGGGTCGAGGGCGGCCGGGTCGGGCCGCAGGAGGTGGAGCTGGCGGCCGAGGGCGGCGCCGACCAGCGGGCCCTCGGCGGGGACGACCCGGGCGGTGCCGCCGCCGAGGGCGGGGACCAGGACGTCGCCGGGGCGGGTGCGGACGTCCCCGGCCGGGCCGGGGCCGGCGGCCAGGACGGCGCTGGGCGCGGCGCCGGTGGCGAGGTCCTGGTCGGTGACGACGGGGGTGCCGCCCGAACCCGCCCCGGCCGGCCGGGTGGCGGCGCCGGTGCCGGAGGAGTGCACCTCCAGCGCGCCGCCGCGGACCAGCTCGCCGATGGCGACCACCCCGACGGGAGCCGTACCGGACGCCCCGCCGGACGCGGCACCGGACACGGCGCCGGGCCGCGGCAGCAGCGCGACCGGGTCGGGCAGGCCGGCCAGCAGCTCGGCCAGCCGGCCGCCGAGGTGGGAGAGTTCGGCCGCGCCGCCGAGCGGGGCGGCGGGCGGGACGTGCCGGGCCGGGGAGAGGTCGGTCTCGTCGTCGAGCAGGTCGATGGCGGCCATCGCCCGGTGGACGCCGGGACGGTCGGCGGGGACCGGCAGGCCCTCCCGCGCGGCGAGGTCGAAGCCGCGCCAGGCCCCCAGGACGGTGCGGCGCAGCTCGGTCCAGTCGACCTTGTCCCGGCCGCCCTCGGCGGCCTGCGCCCCGGCGGCCCCGCCCGGACCGGCGAGCGCCGCCCCGGCGTCGAGCATCAGCACCTGGCGGAAGTCGCCGCCCGGCCGGGGTGCGCGCAGCACCCACAGGTGCAGCGGGACGCCGTACGGCGGGGCGGCGCCGGCCGGCAGCGCGATGACGGCCCGCAGCGCGCCGGAGCGGAGCAGTTCGGCCCGGATGCGGCGGCCGGCCCGGCGGGCGGCGACGGTCGGCGGGAGCAGCAGGGCGGCGAGGCCGCCGGGGCGGGTGTGCGCCAGGCAGTGCAGCACCCAGGCGAGTTCGGACTCGCCGCGCGGCGGGACGAGCCCGCCGGGCCAGCGGGTGTCGAACTGCAGCTCGTCGTGGCCCCAGTCGCGCTCGTTGTACGGGGGCTGGCAGAGCACGGCCTCGAAGGTGTCGCCGGGGAAGCCGTCGGCGCGCAGGGCGTCGCCGGCCCGCAGGTCGAGCGGGAGCGGGCCGGGGTCGTCGGCAGGGGTGTGCAGGGCGATCCGGAGCCGGGCGAGGGCGGCGGTGACCGGGTCGGCGTCCTGGCCGTAGCGGCCGGTGGTCGGGGGGTGGGCGAGCAGGACGGAGCCGAGGCCGACGGCCGGGTCGAGCACGGTGGCGGGGACGCCGGCGACGGCCGCGAGCAGTTCGGCGGCCTCCGGCGGGGTGGGGCTGAGCTGCCGGGTGTTGGCCTCGGCGTACCGGATGAGCAGCTGCTCGTACGCGCCGACCGGGCCCGTCTGCGCGGCGAGTTCGGCGAGCAGCCGGGCGAGGTCCAGCTGGGTGCTGCCGAGCAGGCCCGGGAGGCCGAGGGTGCGGGCGCCGTCGGGGCCGAAGGCGTGCACGGCGGCGCCGGTGACGGCCCGGGGCAGCGCGAGGGCGAGCCGGGTGTCGGGCCGGTCGGCGAGCCCGGCCCACTGCGCGGGCTCGCGGTGCAGCAGTAGGAGCAGGGCGCCGGCCTCGACCAGCGGGGCGGCGGGGTGGCCGGCCGGGTCGCGGAGGGTGTCGACGAGCTGCCAGACCCGCTCCAGCAGCGGGAGTTCGGCGATCTTGCCCTGGGCGCGCAGCCAGGACTCGACCTCGGCGAGCGCGAAGGCCGGGCTGGCGTCGGTGCCGCCGACCGGGCGCGGGAAGTCGGGGTGGCGGCGGCGCCAGTTGCTGACCGCGGCCCGGCCGACGCCGGCCAGCCGGGCGATCTCGGCGGCGGTCACTTCGGGACGGTCCGGCACGGGGGCTCCTTCGGTGGG
>NZ_JBIVVI010001364.1:0-2217 GCF_044757675.1 Kitasatospora sp. NPDC091257 | reverse complement strand
GGCTCGGCACCGGGACGGAGCCGGCTCGGTGCCGGGACGGGCCGGGACGGGCCGGGCGCCGGGGCCGAGTACCGGGCCGGAGCGGGCTCCCCGGCGCCCACCCGCGCGGTGGGCCGGGAAGTAAGCGGTGTTAGCGTGCCTGGTCGTGGGCACGCCGAACGCGGGTGCCCGCCCACCAGCTGCCCACCGGATCCAAAGGGTGCCCCGCCATGGCCAAGTTCCTGCTGAGCCTGCACGTCCTCGTGTCGGTCCTGTTCATAGGCCCGGTCGCGGTGGCCGTCAGCATGTTCCCGCGCCGGGCGAAGGCCGCGCTGGCCGGCGGCCCGGACCGGGCCTCCGACGCCGGCGTGCTGCGCGTGCTGCACCGGATCACCCAGGTCTACGCGCTGCTCGGGGTCGCGGTGCCGGTGCTGGGCATCGGCCTGGCCCAGGTGATGGACGTGCTCGGGCAGTCCTGGGTGATCGTCTCGATGGTGCTGACCGCGATCGCCGCGCTCGCCCTGCTGCTCTTCGTGCTGCCCGGCCAGCAGGCCGCGGTGGACGCGCTCGAACTCGACCCGTCGGACGAGCAGCACACCAAGGCCGTCGGCGGTCTGAAGATGCTGCCGATGACCGCCGGGGTGTTCAACCTGCTGTGGGCCGTGGTCGTGGTGCTCATGGTCATCCGCCCGGGGTCGAGCACCGGCGTCTGAGGCCCTGCTCCCCGGTCCCCTGCTCCCGCCGCGCCCTCCCGACCACCGCGCCCCCTCCCGCCGACCGGGCCCGTTCGAGTACCGTCCTGGGCCATGACGATCATGGCGGGCATGGGCAGCCCGACGGGAACCGGCGTCGGCCCGCTGCTGCGCGGCTGGCGGGAACGACGGCAGCTCAGCCAGCTGCAACTGGCACTGCGGGCGGACTCCTCGGCCCGCCACCTCAGCTTCGTCGAGAACGGCCGCTCCCGGCCGAGCCGGGAGCTGGTGCTGCGACTGGCCGAGCAACTGGACGTCCCGGTGCGCGAGCGCAACACCCTGCTGCTGGCGGCCGGTTACGCCCCGCACTATCGCGAGACACCGCTGGACGACCCGTCGATGGCCGCGCTGCGCGGCGGACTGGAACGGCTGCTGGCCGCCCACGACCCGTACCCGGCGGTCGTGGTCGACGGGTCCTTCCGGGTGCTGGCGGCCAACCGCTCGCTCGGGCTGCTCATCAACGGCGTCGCCCCTCACCTGCTGGAACCGCCGTTCAACGCGATCCGCGTCACCCTGCACCCCGACGGGCTGGCTCCGCGCATCGTCAACCTGCGGCAGTGGCGGCAGCACCTGCTGGAGCGGATGGAACGGCAGCTGGAGCTGGTCCGCGCCGAGCCGCTGCGCCGGCTGTACGAGGAGGTCCGCGGCTACCCCGAACCGCCCGCCGAGGACCCGGCGGGCGGACCGGCCGGGAACGGCTCGGCCGGGAACGGACCGGCCGCGGCCGGATCCGTCACGGGCGGACCGGCCGTCGACGGGTTCCCGTTCGCGCTGCCGATGCGGATCCGGCACGAGGGACGGGTGCTCTCCTTCCTCTCCACCATCGCGACCTTCAACACGCCGGTGGACGTCACCGTCTCCGAGCTGGCCATGGAGACCTTCCTCCCCGCCGACACGGAGACGGCACGGTTCCTGCAGGCCGCCGTCGGGCCCGAACGCTAGGCCCGCTCGCGGGCCTCTCGCCGCAGGGCGGTGAACTGGAGGACGGCGAACAGGGCCACCACCGCGGCCTGCACCGGGATCCAGACCGACCCGGCGGTGGTCGGCTCCAGCCACACCTCCATCGCGACCAGGCTGAGCACCACCCAGGCGAGGTTGACGTCGATCACGGTCCGCACCCCGAGCACCGGCGGCCGTCGGCGGGCGGCCAGCGCGCCGACCGCGAGCGCGTAGCCGAGGAGCAGCAGCCCGACATCGACCAGGGTGGTGCGGCCGGCGCCGAGCAGTTCGCCGAGCGGGCCGGAGAGGACCAGGTAGGCCAGGCCGTTGCCGCCGGTGACCAGGGCGTCCAGGGCGAGGGCGCCGCGCACCGTCCGGGGCGAGAGGACGGAACCGGGCCTGGCGGGGGTGAGGGTGTTCACGTGGGCGGACACGGCGGATCGCCTCCTGTCGGGGGTTCTGGTGGGCGGCCTCGGAGGCGATCGCGAGGAAGGCCTCCTCCAGCGAGGCGCTGCGGGCGTCCAGGACGCCGAGCGCGATCCCGTGG
>NZ_JBIVVI010001363.1:0-2221 GCF_044757675.1 Kitasatospora sp. NPDC091257 | reverse complement strand
CCTGGTGTTCCTGAACCGGGACGACATGCGCGAGCGCGGCCTGGACGAGTTCGACCGGGTGGACGTCACCAGCACCGCCCGGGACGGGTCCACCCGCTCGGTGCACGGCTACCTGGCCGTCCCGTACGACATCCCGCGCGGCTGCGCGGCCGGGTACATGCCGGAGCTGAACGTGCTGTGCGCGATCGGCGACTACAGCACCCAGAGCGACCAGCCGATCATGAAGCACCTCAAGGTGACCGTCACCAAGGCGTCCTGACCGGCCAGGACACCTGACCGCCCCGGCCGCCCGGCCCCGGCGGTCAGGTGTCCTGGCCGGAGGGCTGGGGCGTCCAGCGGTGCAGGCCCTTGCGGTCGTAGTAGCGGGTCATCCCGAAGCCGAACAGCAGGGCCAGCGCCGCGCCGATTCCGATCATGACCCAGCCGCGGGTGAGCCCGGCGTCGGCCCTGGCGTCGAAGAAGAGGATCGCCCGGATGCCGTCGCTGAGCTGGCGCATCGGCTCGAAGAGGCTCAGGAAGCGGTAGAAGCCGGGGACCGCCTGGAGCGGGACGGTGGCGCCGGAGGAGGGCAGTGCCAGCGCGATGAAGACGAACATCGACACCAGCTGCCCGATCCCGCCGAACGCGGCGTTGATCGCCTGCACCCCGAGGCCCACGGCGAGGCTGGCGCAGTAGGCGAAGATCCACAGCTGTGCCAGGTGGGGGGCGTCCATGCCCAGGACGCCGACCGAGCAGAGCACCACGAGCGAGGTGGTGAGCAGCATGATCCCGGCCGTCATGACCATCTTGAGCAGCAGGGTCTGGGTGCGGTTGATCGGGACGGTCGGGCGGCGGGTGTGCCAGGGGCCGATCTCGCTGTCGCTGTAGCCGAGCGCGCCGTCGACGCCGTTGTGGACGATGTTGCCGCCGATGAAGCCGGTCAGCACGGCCAGCAGGGTGAAGTAGAAGGCGCTCAGGCCGAGCCCGCTGTGGCCGCCGATCGGGTGGCCGACCTGGGTGGTGACGGCGATCGGGTCGGCGAGCAGCAGCCGGGCGGTGGCTCCGGTGTCCGGGCCCGGGGCGCCGGAGGCCGGTACGGCGGCCAGCAGCTGCCCGCCGAGCGCCGTCGAGGCCTGGTGGGCGGCGTTCTGGGCGATCTGCGCGGCGATCGAGGAGCCGAGGCTGCCCATGCCGGGGTTGGTCAGCACGGTGACGGTCGGCCGCTCGACGGCGCCGCCGGCGACCAGCGAGGTGACGGCGGCGCTGAAGTCCTTCGGCACGACCAGCGCGCCGTAGACCTTGCCGGCGGCGAGCTGTTCGCCCAGTCCGGCCGCGTCCACCTGCCGCCACTGGACGGTGCTGTCGGGAGTGCCGGCCACCACGGCCGCGGCCAGCCGGGCGCCGAGGGGCTCCGCCTGCCCGGGCGGCGGCGGGCCCTGGTCCTCGTTCACCAGGGCGATCGGCAGCCGGTGCAGGTGCCCGCTCGGGTTGAGGATGCCCCCCATGTAGAGCAGGGAGAGGAGGACGGCCAGCAGGCAGCACAGGACGCCGGGGAAGAGCCACAGTTTCGGGTTCCGTGCGAGCGCCAGTGCCCGCGCCTGCCGGGGAGGCCCCTGGGAGTCTGCGGTCGCCATGCCACCCCTCGGGTTCGGGCACGACCTGGTGCCGGTGCCGGTACGGCGGGAAGTCGTTCCGTGGCGGCCCGGCGGCCAAACCCCCGTCACCCGGCCGGCCGCCGCCCGCCCCGGGGCGTGGAAGGGCAGCAGCGGACAGCGGCGGGCGCGGACGGGCAGCGACGGCAGGCACCGGCGTACGCCGACAGAAAGGTAAAGGTTTTACCAAGTGCGCAAGTATCGCTCCCGGGCGGGACTAAGCTCTGACGAGTTGGGGTGAACCGGCGGTCGCGTCGCGCGGGCCGGTGAGCTCCTTGCCGCGTCGATGACACGCACCACGGGGTGCGCCGGCCGGGAGGAGGCGAGAGACATGGATTGCAGTAGTCCGGGCCACAGTTGCCCCTATCCCCGCCTGCCCTCGCACACCTCCGGCATGCGGTAACACCTTTCCCCGCAGCACGTCCTGACGATCCGTCACCATTCTTCGGCAGTCATCAGCGACGACGGCACGCCATGTCCGCACGCGGCTCCGCCGTGCCCGCACGCCACCGTACGGGCCGCGCAGCCGCGCGCCGATGCGCCGTGCCCGCCCGCGGGGAGAGCCGCCGCCTGCCTCCGAACCGCCCCCC
>NZ_JBIVVI010001362.1:0-2229 GCF_044757675.1 Kitasatospora sp. NPDC091257 | reverse complement strand
GAAATCTTCCGGAACAGCAACGGCACGGGCACCAGCCAACTCATCCACCCCACCCACCATGCAAGTTGAACACGTTCAAAAAATAGGTCTAGAGTCGGTTCCGCGCAGGTCGGACGAGGCTCCGCCTGCACTTCGGCATGCTCGGCATGGAGGTGGGCGAAATGGACGGCGACCCCGCGGTCATCCTTCGCAAGGTCCGACGGTGGCTCTGGCTCTTCCTGGTCTGCCTGGTGCTCAGCGGTCTGACCGCGTTCCCCCTGGAGACCGAGACCCGCTGGCTGGTCGACTTCGCCTCCGGGCCGGCCGCCCCGCTGAGCGACCGCCTCCCCGCAGCGGCGGCCTGGCTCGAACGGGTCCACACCGGCCTCGCCGAGACCAACGGGCGCTACCCCTTCCTGGCCTACGGCACCGACTGGCTGGCCTTCGCCCACCTGGTGATCGCCGCCGCCTTCTGGGGGCCGCTCAAGGATCCGGTCCGCAACATCTGGGTGATCCGCTGGGCCGTGCTCGCCTGCGGGGCCGTCATCCCGCTGGCACTGATCTGCGGGCCGCTGCGCGGGATTCCACTGGCCTGGCGATTCGTCGACATGTCGTTCGGGGTCCTCGGCGTCGTGCCGCTGCTGATCGTGCTGCGGGCGCTGCGTCCACTGGAGCGCGCCTTCCGCGCACCGGTGACCACCGGCTGAGTCCGGGCGGTCCGCGCCCGCTCGCGCCCCGGCGCGACCCCGCGAGGCGCCGCCCCGGGGCGTGCGACCCCGGGCACACGCCGCGGCACCCGCGGGGCTCCGGGTCACGGGCAACGGCCTTCATCCGCAGGCCCTACCATCTGGCTCAACAGCTGCTGGGAGGCGGACGGGCGTGGCCGATGCGGTGATCGATCTCAATGCGGACCTCGGCGAGGGGTTCGGACGCTGGACCCTGACCGACGACGAGGCCCTGCTGTCCGTGGTGACCAGCGCCAACGTCGCCTGCGGGTTCCACGCCGGGGACCCGTCGACGATGCGCCGGGTCTGCGCCCTGGCGGCCGAGCGCGGCGTCCGGATCGGCGCCCAGGTCTCCTACCGCGACCTGGCCGGCTTCGGCCGCCGCGCGATGGACGTGCCCCCGGAGGAGCTCGCCGACGAGATCGCGTACCAGATCGGCGCCCTCCAGGTGTTCGCCCGCGCGGCCGGTTCCAAGGTCTCCTACGTCAAGCCGCACGGCGCCCTCTACAACCGGGTGGTCGGCGACTCCGAGCAGGCCGAGGCCGTGGTGGCCGGCGTGCTGCGGGCGGGCGCGGTCTGCGACGGCCCGCTGCCCGTGCTCGGCCTGCCGGGCTCGCTGCTGCTCGAGGTGGCCGAGGGCGTCGGGCTCCCGGTGGTCGCCGAGGCCTTCGCCGACCGCGCGTACACCCGCACCGGCACCCTCGTCCCGCGCCGCGAGCCGGACGCGGTGGTGCACGACCCCGAGTCGGTGATCACCCGCGCCGTCGCCATCGCCCGGGACGGCACGGTGGAGGCCGCCGGTGGCGAGCGGATCGCCGTCGAAGCCCGCTCACTGTGCGTCCACGGCGACACCCCCGGCGCCGCCCAGCTCGCCTGGCGGGTCCGCGGCGCCCTGGCCTCCGCCGGGGTCCGGGTGGAGGCGTTCACGTGACAGCCCCTCGCGTACCCGGCCTCGACGCGACGGCGGGGACGGTGCGCCGGGTCGGCGAGCGGGCGCTCCTGGTCGAGCTGCCCGGGACGGCCGAGGTGGCGGCGCTGTACGGCTGGCTGAGCGAGCGCCGGGAGGCCGGGGCGCTCGGCGCGGTGGAAGAGCTGGTACCGGCCGCGCGCACCCTGCTGCTGGACGGCGTCGCGGACGTCGGTGCGGTGGCGGCGCTGCTGCGCACCGCCCGTCCGGCGACGGCCGGGGCGGCGCGCGGGCCACTGCTGGAGGTCCCGACCGTGTACGACGGCGCCGACCTGGCCGAGGTCGCCGCACTGTGGGGGGTGTCCGAGGAGGCCGCCGTCCGGATCCACACCGGATCCGAGTACGTCGTCGCGTTCTGCGGCTTCGCCCCCGGCTTCGGCTACCTCACCGGCCTCCCGGCGCGCTACGAGGTGCCGCGCCGAGCCACCCCGCGCAGCTCCGTCCCGGCCGGCTCGGTCGCCCTGGCCGACGCCCGCGCGCACCGCGCCCATCAGCACCTTCGTGGTGGCGAGGAACGGCAGGTAGCGGTCCAGCTCGGCCTCGATCACGGCGGGGAAG
>NZ_JBIVVI010001361.1:0-2230 GCF_044757675.1 Kitasatospora sp. NPDC091257 | reverse complement strand
GCCCGAGGCCGCCCCCGCCCCCGCCCCCGCCCCCGTCGATCTCGCGATGCCGACCCTGCGGCGCGAGATCCCACGCGACGAGGTCCCGCTCGACTTCCCCCGCGCCTGGGTCGAGTTCGCCGACCCCGCCGACGAGGAGCAGGTCTTCCGCTGCGACCTCACCTGGCTGACCTCCCGCTGGTCCTGCGTCTTCGGCCAGGGCTGCCACGGCATCCGCGAGGGCCGCGGCGAGTCGGACGGCTGCTGCACGCTCGGCGCGCACTACTCGGACGAGGACGACGAGAAGCGCGTCCTGGGGCACGCGGCCCGGCTGACCCCCGAGCTGTGGGAGAACTTCGCCGAGGGCACCGACGCCAAGGGCCGGATCACGTCCGACGGCGGCATCACCATGCTGGACGAGGACGGCGACCGCCAGACCCGCCGGGTCGGCGGCGCCTGCATCTTCGTGAACAGCCCGGACTTCGCGGGCGGGGCCGGCTGCGCGCTGCACGCGCTCGCGCTCAAGGAGGGCCGCGAGCCGCTGGAGACCAAGCCGGACGTCTGCTGGCAGCTGCCGGTCCGCCGCACCTACGACTGGATCGACCGGCCCGACGACACCCGCTACCTCCAGGTCACGATCGGCGAGTACGACCGCCGCGGCTGGGGCCCGGGCGGCCACGACCTGCACTGGTGGTGCACCGGTGCCCCGGCGGCGCACCAGGGCGCGGAGGCGGTGTACGTCAGCTACCGCCCCGAGCTCACCGAGCTGATGGGACGGAAGGGGTACGAGGTGCTGGCCCGGCTGTGCGAGGAGCGGATCGCCACCAAGGGCGACCGCAGGGTGGCCCCGCACCCGGCGGACCCGGTCAGGAAGTCGAAGAAGGACCGACCGGCGAAGGACTGACCGGCCCCACCGGTCGGCACCGGCCCACCCGGTCGGCACCGCCCCCGCCCGCCGGCACCGCCCTACTTGTCGATGTCGCCGACCACGAAGAACATCGACCCCAGGATCGCCACCATGTCCGCGACCAGCGTCCCCGGCAGCAGCTCGGTCAGCACCTGGACGTTGTTGAAGGACGCCGAGCGCAGCTTGAGCCGCCACGGCGTCTTGTCGCCGCGCGAGACCAGGTAGTAGCCGTTGATCCCGAGCGGGTTCTCGGTCCACGCGTAGGTGCTGCCCTCGGGCGCCTTGAGCACCTTGGGCAGCCGCTGGTTGACCGGGCCGGGCGGCAGCGTGGCGAGCTTGTCGAGGCAGGCGTCGGCGAGGTCCAGCGAGTTGAGGGTCTGCTCCAGCAGGCACTCGAAGCGGGCCAGGCAGTCGCCCTCCTCGCGGGTGACCACGGTGAGCACCTGTCGCAGTTCCTCGGAGCCGTACGCGAGGTACGGCTCGTCGCGGCGCAGGTCGAGGTCGAGGCCGCTGGCCCGGGCGATCGGGCCGCTGACGCCGTACGCCTCGGCCTGTGCCCGGGTGAGGATGCCGACGCCGGCGGTGCGGGCGCGGAAGATCTCGTTGCCGAGGACGAGGTCCTCGAAGACCGGCAGCTGCGAGCGCACGGTGGCGACGGCGGTGCGGACCCGGCCGAGCCAGCCGGCCGGCAGGTCCTCCTTGAGGCCGCCGACCCGGTTGAACATGTAGTGCATCCGGCCGCCGGAGGCCTCCTCCAGCACGTGCTGGAGGTCCTCGCGGCCGTTGAAGGCGTGGAAGACCGGGGTGATCCCGCCGAGCTCCAGCGGGTACGAGCCGAGGAACATCAGGTGGTTGAGCACCCGGTTGAGCTCGGCGAGCAGGGTGCGGATCCACACCGCCCGCTCGGGGACCTCCATGCCGAGCATCCGCTCGACGGCCATGACGACGCCGAGCTCGTTGGAGAAGGCGGAGAGCCAGTCGTGCCGGTTGGCCAGCATGATGATCTGCCGGTAGTCCCGGGCCTCGAACAGCTTCTCGGCGCCCCGGTGCATGTAGCCGATCACCGGCTCGGCGCTCACGATGCGCTCGCCGTCGAGCAGCATCCGAATCCGCAGCACGCCGTGGGTGGCCGGGTGCTGCGGGCCGATGTTGAGCACCATGTCGGTGGTGCCCGCCGCGCCGGTGAAGTTCTCGGCTCCCGCCCCGATGCCGACCGTGGTCTCCCTCATGCCCCCAGAGTCTGCCATCCCGGCAGGGGCGCCAGGCTCGCAGGTTCCGACATCCGGACGGCCTGTACCAGCCACCCGAACCCGCCCAGCCCGCCCGGGTCGGTCAGTTCGGCCC
>NZ_JBIVVI010001360.1:0-2230 GCF_044757675.1 Kitasatospora sp. NPDC091257 | reverse complement strand
ACGACTTCAACACGTCCTACAGCGCCATGCTGACATCCCTCGAACACGCCTGGGGCGGCAACGGGAACGAGCTCTTCGACGCGATCGGGCACATGAGTGATCTGGGCGACGCCGCTCGGCTCATCAACGCCATCAAGCTCCCCGCCGATCCCCGCCTCACCTACGGCCCGGAGTGGCTCTTCGTCCAGCAGGGGTCCTGAACCAACGCCGGAGGCCGGTGTGGCAGATTGACCGGACGGCCCCGCCCCGGGGCGGGTGATCGAGAACCGAGGTCTTCCGTGTCCGCAGACAGAGCCGCGCCGCGAACGGTCGTCGAGGCCTGCTTCGATCCGCAGGGCACGGCCTCGCTCGACTACGTCTACGACGTCGCCGCGGCGGTCGGCCTGTCGGACCAGCCGGTGCGGCTGGCCGTCCGCCGGCTGGAGGCGGCGGGCGTCCTGCGGCAGGAGGGGCGGGGCCGCAAGGGCCGGCTCGTCCTGACCGACGCGGGCAGGCTCCGCTCGGACATGGACGTCCGGTTCGTCGCGCTCGCCTACGCGCAGGACGCCGGCCTCGTCCCCTGGGACGGGCTCTGGCGCCTCTACACCTTCTCCGTCCCCGAGCGGCACCGGTCGGAGCGCGACGCCCTCCGCGCCGCGCTGACCCGGCTCGGTGCCGTGCCGCTCGCGCCCGGCGCCTACGCGAGCCCGCACGACCTCCTCGACGAACTCACCGCCGAGGCCTCGGCGGCGACGGTCGGCGCCTACCTGATCACGGCGGAGGCCACCCGCCTGACCGGCCCGGGCTTCACCGACCCCGCCTCCACCGCGGAGCACCTGTGGCCCTCGGCCGAGACGGTCGAGGCCTACCGGCCCCTCGCCGACGCGCTCGCCGCGGAACCCCTCGGCCCCGACCTCGGCTCCGTCGAACTCGTCGCCGTCGCGCTGCGGCTGGCCGAGGCCTTCACCCACGCCCTGGAGCGCGACCCGCTCCTTCCCCCGGAGCTGAGGCCCACCCCCTGGCCCCCGTCCCGGATCCGGCGCGACTTTCACGAGGCCTGGACCACGATCCGCGGCCGCACCCCCGACCTCTCGCTCTTCCGCGCCTTCGACACCGGGCCGACGGCCGCCCACCGGGCCTGACCTCCACTCCGGGACAAACCCCGCTCGCCCGATATTCACCCGGACGGACGCGATTTCGAATTCCCGGATCGCCCATATGTTCTAGGCCTGATATATCGATTATATGCTCGAAGAATACGACAAGGTCTTGGTGTCGGGCGGATTGGGTTTCGTCGGAAGGCACCTGACCAGCGCTCTTCTCTTTCTGGGGAAAGAGGTGTCGATCATCGACAACGCCCGGACGGCCACGAGCATCTCGGCGCCGTCCGGGACCACCCTGCACCTGCTGGACATCCGCGAGGTCGACGCCGTCGCCGAGGCCGTGGACGACGCGGACCTGGTCTTCCACGTCGCCGCGAACGCGAACGGCACGTTGTCGGTGACGCAACCGCGCCTCGACTTCGAGATCAACGCACTCGGCACGCTGATCTTCGCCGAGGCCCTCCTCAAGGCGCCCGTCCGTCGGGTCGTCTACGTCTCGTCCGCGTCCGTCTACGGAACGCCCCGGAAATTCCCCATGGACGAGGACCACCCGACCCGCCCCTTCGTGCCGTACGGCGCGTCCAAACTCAGCGGCGAGATCACCTGCCTGGCACTCCACCGCGCCTGCGGCCTCCCAGTGGTGGTCGGCCGCCCCTTCTGCGTCTACGGACCGGGCGAGAACCCGCACGAGGCGATGGTCGAGGTCGGCCGCTTCCTGCGCTGGCACCTCAACCACCAGCCCATCCAGATCGTGGGCGACATCGACCGGAAGACCCGCGACTTCGTCCATGTCACCGACCTGGTCCAGGGGTTGCTGACGATCGCCGACCGGGCCGAACTGGGCGAGGTGTTCAACATCGGCTCCGGCACGGAGGTGTCGATGCGCGAGCTCGTCGACACGATCGGGGAGGCCACCGGCAAGACGCCCGAGGTCAGCGTGATCCCGGAGATCGAGGACGACACCTACCGGCTGGTCGGCGACATCTCCAAGCTCCAGGGCCTGGGATACCGGCCGTCGGTCTCGCTGGTCGAGGGGGTGCGCGACCTGGCCGACCACCTCGGCGCGAATCCGGAGCTCCCCGGCAGCCCGACCATCTTCTCCCGCGGCCAGCACGGCGAATCCTGACCCGCCGCCCGCACGGGCCCCC
>NZ_JBIVVI010001359.1:0-2236 GCF_044757675.1 Kitasatospora sp. NPDC091257 | reverse complement strand
GCACCGGGCGGCCCCGGCCCGGCACGTTCCGCCGGACCGGGGCACCCCCGCACCTCCCGGGCGCGCCTGCCGGGCGCACCTCCTGGGCGCGCCTGCCGGGCCCGCCGGCTGCCGCCCGCTCAGACGCCCGCCGGCTGCGCCCGCTCCGGGCCCGGAGCGGGCCGGCGCTCGTCGCGCGTGGTCGCCGCCGCCACCGCGCACGCCACCAGCGCCAGCACCGCCGCCGCGAACGGGAACCACCGCCCGCCCAGCACCGCGATCGCCGCCGACCCCGCCGCACCCCCCGCCGCCGTCCCCAGGTACAGCGCACTGCTGTTCAACGAGATCAGCAGCGGCGCGTTCACCGGATCGATCGACGCCAGCCGGTGCGGCAGCGCCACCGACACCGCCCACCCCGCCAGCGGCACCACCACCGCGTACCCCAGCGCCCCCGGCATGCTGCGCCCCAGCCACGGCAGCGCGGCGAACGCGAGCGCGGCCACCGCCGAGCCGGCCAGCAGCACCCGCCGCACCCCGATCCGGTCCACCATGCGCCCGCCCAGCCAGCTGCCGGCCACCGACATCACGCCGCTGGTCAGCAGGATCAGGCTCAGCCGGTCGGCGTCGCCGCCGGTGGCGCCGGACATCGCGGTGGACAGGAAGATGTAGACGCTCTGGAAGGCGAGGAAGAACACCAGCGTGGTGGCCGCGGCGCCCAGCACCCGGCGCCGGCCCAGCGGCGCCAGGCGCGCCTTGAGGGTGGGGGCGGCGGTGGGGGCGGGCAGGTCGCGCAGCAGGAGGGCGAGGCCCGCGAGGGCGGCCAGGCCCAGCGCGGTGACCAGCCACATCGTCATCCGCCAGTCGGCGCGTCCCACCCAGGTGCCCAGCGGCACGCCGAGCGCGGTGGCCACCGTCATCCCGCCGAGCACGGTCGCCAGCGCCCGTCCGCGCCGCTCGGGGGCGACCAGGGTGGTGGCCACCGCGTTGGCGGTGGGCGTGTAGAGGGCGGCGCCGGCCGCGGCCAGGACGCGGGTGGCCAGCAGCAGCCCGTAGGTGGGGGCGAGCGCGCTGAGCACGTTGGCCGCGCTGAACACCGCGAGCGCGGTCAGCAGCAGGCGCCGGCGCGGCCAGCGGGCGGTGAGCGTGGCCAGCACCGGGGCCAGCAGCGCGTACCCGAGCGCGAAGACGGTGACCAGCTGGCCGGCGGCCGGCACCGACACCCCCAGGTCGGCGGAGATCGGGCCGAGGATGCCGGCGAAGACCATCGAGTCGGTGCCCATGGCGAAGGTGCCGAGGGCGAGCAGGAGCAGACGTACGGGCACGGCAGGGCCCCCCGGGGCGCAAGGAAAACCAATTGTTGGATGGACATGCAACTGTTTGATGCTCGTCAAACACTCGGGGATGGGTGGATGATTGTCAAACCATCCGTTTCCCCCGCGGTTCCCCGCGGCCCCCGAGGAGCGTGCGCCATGAGCGACGACGAGCGGCTTCCCCAGCCCGCCACCGCCGACATCGACCTCGTCACGGTCCTGCACGCCCTCGGCGACCCCGTGCGCATGACCCTGCTGCTCAGCTACGCCGACGACGCCGAGCACTCCTGCGACCCCCGCGACCTGGGCCTGGACCACCTCCACAAGTCGACCGTCTCCCACCACATGCGGGTGCTGCGCGAGGCCGGCGTCACCACCACCCGCGTCGCCGGCCGCAACCGCTTCGTCAGCCTGCGCCGCGCCGACCTCGACGCCCGCTTCCCCGGCCTGCTCGACGCGCTCCTGGCGGGCCAGGCAACTCCCGTACGGTAGACCCGGGTTGGCCCCTAGGGGATGGAGCGCCGCGGCTGCCGCCGCAGGCGTAGGCCTGCGGACGTAAGGCCCCCCGGGCGGCTCCTGCCGCGGGCGGATGCGCCCGGGCGGGCCGGGTCGGCACGGTGGACGCGCACCCCGCCCACCGGCGCGCACCGCCCACCGGCGCACCCCGCCGTCGTGCCGCCGCCCGACCCGCCGCAGGAGCCACGCCCATGACCGCATCCCAGCCCGAGCGCCCGTCCGACCGTCCGTTCTCCCGTCCGTTCTCCCGTCCGTCCGAGCGCCCGCTCGACCGTCCGCTCAGCCGCCGCGGCGTCCTCGGGGCGCTCGCCCTGGGCGCCGCCACCGCCGCCGTCGCCGGTGCCGGGCCCGCGCGCGCCGACAGCGCGCCGGGCGGTGCCGCACCGGGCGGCACCGCGTCGGGGGGTGCCGCGGGGGAGCCCCGCCTGTGC
>NZ_JBIVVI010001358.1:0-2241 GCF_044757675.1 Kitasatospora sp. NPDC091257 | reverse complement strand
TTCGGTTCGAGGGCGGCCGACCGGGCCGCCGCCGAGCCGCTCGGCGACCCGGAGATCTCCACCTACCACGCCTTCGCCGGGCGCCTGCTCAAGGAGCACGGCCTGCGGATCGGCATCGAGCCGGACGTCCGGCTGCTCGCCGACGCCACCCGCTTCCAGCTCGCCGCCAAGGTGCTGCGCACCGCCCGCGGCCCGTTCCCCGCCCTCACCGGCACCTTCTCCAACCTGGTCGCCGACCTGGCCGCGCTGGACGGCGAACTCGCCGAGCACCTGGTCGAGCCGCAGACCCTGCGCGAGTTCGACGAGCGGCTGCTGGACACCCTCGCCACCGTCAAGCTGACCAACGACGACCTGCGGGCCGTCCCGGTCACCGCCCGGGCCCGGCTGGAGCTGCTGCGCCTCGTCGAGGACTACCGGCGCCGCAAGCGCTCCGCCGGGCTGATGGACTTCGGCGACCAGATCGCCGCCGCCGCCCGCCTGGCCCAGCAGCGCCCGGAGGTCGGGGAGCTGCTGCGCGACCAGTTCAAGGTGGTGCTGCTGGACGAGTACCAGGACACCTCGGTCGCCCAGCGGCTGATGCTCGCGGGCCTGTTCGGCGCCCCCTCCGACGGCGCCCGCACCGGCGGCGGTCACCCGGTGACCGCCGTCGGCGACCCCTGTCAGGCGATCTACGGCTGGCGCGGCGCCTCCGTGGCCAACCTCGACGAGTTCCCCCGGCACTTCCCGAAGGCCGACGGCCGCCCCGCCGCCCGCTACGCGCTCAGCGAGAACCGCCGCAGCGGCGGCCGGCTGCTCGCCTTCGCCAACGAACTCGCCGCCCCGCTGCGGGAGATGCACGAGGGCGTGGAGGCGCTGCGCCCGGCCCCCGGCGCCGAGCGGGACGGCTTCGTGCGGGCGGCGCTGCTGCCCACCCACGCCGAGGAGGTCGACTGGCTGGCCGACTCGATCGCGCACCTGGTGCGCACCGGCACCGCGCCCGGCCGGATCGCCGTGCTGTGCCGCGGCGGCGCGGCCTTCCCGGACATCCACGCCGCGCTGGTCGCCCGGGAGGTGCCGGTCGAGGTGGTGGGCCTGGGCGGGCTGCTGCAGCTGCCCGAGGTGGCCGACCTGGTGGCGGTCTGCGAGGTGCTGCAGGACCCGACCGCCAACGCGGCGCTGGTGCGCCTGCTGATCGGCCCGCGCTGGCGGATCGGCCCGCGCGACCTCGCGCTGCTCGGCCGCCGGGCCGCCGACCTGGTGCGCACCGACCGGCCGGAGGGCGTCGAGGCGCTGGCCGCGGCGGTCGCCGAGGCCGATCCGACCGAGGTGGTCTCGCTGGCCGACGCGGTGGAGACCTTCCTGGACCCCTCGGCCGGTGAGGACGGGAAGCCGGACGAGCTGCCGTTCTCCGCCGAGGCCCGGGTGCGCTTCGCCCGGCTCGCCGTCGAGCTGCGCGACCTGCGGCGCTCGCTCGCCGACCCGCTGATGGACGTGCTGCACCGGGTGCTGTCCGTCACCGGTCTGGAGGTCGAACTCGCCGCCTCCCCGCAGGCCCTGGCCGCCCGGCGGCGGGAGACCCTGTACGCCTTCCTGGACGTCGCCGCCTCCTTCGCCGACCTCGACGGCGACCCGGGCCTGGCCGCCTTCCTCGGCTTCCTGCGCGCCGCCCAGGAGTACGACCGCGGCCTGGACAGCAGCCTGCCCGGCGGCGAGGACACCGTGAAGGTGCTCACCGCGCACAAGTCCAAGGGCCTGGAGTGGGACGTGGTGGCCGTCCCCGGTCTGGTGCGGGGCGCATTCCCGTCGTCGAGCCCGCGCGAACGCTGGACGAGCACCAAGCGGGTGCTCCCGCACGCCCTGCGCGGCGACGCCGAAACTCTGCCCGACGTGCGCGGCGGGTGGAACGGGAAGTCGATGGCGGCGTTCAAGAAGGAGCTGGCCGAGCACTCCGGCGTCGAGGAACTGCGCCTGGGCTACGTGGCGTTCACCCGGCCCAGGTCGCTGCTGCTGGCCTCCGGGCACTGGTGGGGGCCGAGCCAGAAGACCGTCCGCGGCCCGTCCGCCTTCCTGGAGCGGCTGCGCGAGCACTGCGAGCGGCCCGGCGCGGGCGAGGTCGAGCACTGGGCCGAGCAGCCGGAGAAGGGCGCCGAGAACCCGGCGCTGGCCGCCCCGGTCGAGCGCCCCTGGCCGCTGCCGCTGGACCCGGCCGCCCAGCACGCCCGCCGCCGGGTCGCCGGGGTGGTGCGCGCCCGGGTGGCGGGG
>NZ_JBIVVI010001357.1:0-2242 GCF_044757675.1 Kitasatospora sp. NPDC091257 | reverse complement strand
TAGAGCGTCTCCATGGTAAGGAGAAGGTCTGCGGTTCGATTCCGCATGGGGGCTCCACTGAAAGACCCTCGCCTGGCGGCGGGGGTCTTTCGCGTTCTCCGGCCGGTTCCGTACCGCCGATACGCCCCGGCCTAGCGGGTCGGGTACGGAATGCGCTGTGATGGTGCGTCATCGGCCGCCCGCCGGAGGGGTGCGGGCGCGAGCCGGACCCCGACCTGGAGGGCGTCATGGGTGTTCGACTCGTGGTGGTGGACGACCACCGGCTGCTGGCCGAGGCGCTGGCCACCGCACTTCAACTGCGCGGCCATCGGGTGCTCGCGGTCGGTTCCCCGGCCGGCGTCGCCGCCGATCTGGTGGTCGGACGGCGGCCCGAGGTCTGTCTGCTGGGGGTGGCGGCGCCGGGGGAGTCGGGGGCCTTCGACGGGTTGCGCCGGATCCGCCGGGAGCGTCCCGAGGTGGCCGTGATCGTGCTCGGTCCGGTGGGTGAACTGCGCGGAGTGGCAGGGGCGTTCGCGGCCGGTGCGGCCGGGTACGTGCCCAGCGACGAGCGGATCGAGGTGGTCGAGCGGGCCATCGGACGGGCGCGCGCGGGCGAGGCCGCGGTCGCGGTGGACATTCTGCGCGGGGCCTTCGACCAACTGCTGCGCCCTGCGGTCGAGCCGGACGACGAGGCCGTCCGGTTGCTGCGGCTGCTGACCCGCCGTGAGGTGCAGGTGCTGGCCCGGATCGCGGACGGCGAGGACACCGCGGCGATCGCCTCCGGGATGCGGATCGCCGCGAGCACCGCCCGGACGCACGTCCAGCGGGTGCTGATGAAGCTCGGCGCGCGGACCCGCCTGGAGGCGGCCGCGGTGGCGGCGCGCACCGGCCTGCTGGAACGGATGGCCGGCGGCTGAGGACTTGGTGAGAAGGCTGGAAGCAGTCGCCCGTGTGGCGCGGAGCACCCCGGTGGCATTGGGAGAATGACCCCCGTCGTACGCATTCCGTCGATGGCTTCCGTCCGAACGGGCGGACCGTCGTTCGCTGGAGGTCGCAACATGAGTAAGTACCTGGTCACGGGTGGCGCCGGCTACGTCGGCAGTGTGGTCGCCGCCCACCTGCTGGAGGCGGGTCACCGGGTGACCGTCCTGGACGACCTCTCCACCGGTTTCCGCGAGGGTGTCCCGGCCGGTGCCGAGTTCGTCGAGGGCCGGATCCAGGAGGCCGGCAAGGTGTTGGACGGCTCCTTCGACGGCGTGCTGCACTTCGCCGCCTCCTCGCAGGTCGGCGAGTCGGTCGCGGACCCGGAGAAGTACTGGCGCAACAACGTGGCCGGCTCGCTGGAGCTGATCAGCGCGATGCGCGCGTCGGGTGTGCGCAAGCTGGTGTTCTCCTCCACCGCCGCCACCTACGGCGAGCCGGAGGCGGTGCCGATCGCCGAGACCGCCCGCACTGCGCCGACCAACACCTACGGCGCCACCAAGCTCGCCGTGGACCACCTGATCACCGGTGAGGCCGTCGCCCACGGCCTGGCCGCCGTCTCGCTGCGGTACTTCAACGTGGCCGGTGCGTACGGCAGTTCGTCCGGTGTCGCCTTCGGTGAGCGGCACGACCCCGAGTCGCACCTGATCCCGCTGGTCTTCCAGGCCGCGCTGGGGCAGCGTCCGCACATCGCGGTGTACGGCGACGACTACCCGACCCCGGACGGCACCTGCATCCGCGACTACATCCACGTCGCCGACCTGGCCGAGGCGCACCTGCTGGCGCTGGACGCGGCCGAGCCGGGCGAGCACCTGATCTGCAACCTGGGCAACGGCAGCGGCTTCTCGGTGCACGAGGTGATCGAGTCGGTCCAGCGCGTCACCGGCCGGGAGATCCCGGTGCGGGTCGAGGGCCGCCGGGCCGGTGACCCGGCGGTGCTGGTGGCCTCGGCCGCCCGCGCCCACGAGGCGCTGGGCTGGACCCCGCGCCGCCCGAACCTGGACGAGATCGTCGCCGACGCCTGGAAGTTCACCCTGGCGAAGAACGGCGGGTGAGTGACGGTCGGTGAGCGCCTCCGGGGGCGGCGCCCGGAACGGCCCTCGGGCGGTCCAAGTCCGGCCACTCACGCATCTTCTGACGAAACTTCACCGAATCGCCACGAGCGCGTTTCCCGCCCCGTAGGCTGAGTGCGCGAGCTGCGGCTTCCTGGTCCCGATCGGCGGCTCGCTCGGACAGGCCTTCGGCGTGTGCGGCAACGAGTTCGGCCCGGCCGACGGCCAGA
>NZ_JBIVVI010001356.1:0-2244 GCF_044757675.1 Kitasatospora sp. NPDC091257 | reverse complement strand
GGTGGCGGCGCGGGGCCGGGGCCCGCGACCATGGTCCCCGTCCCGCACCGCCGTCCCCAGGAGCCAGCCCGTGCCGACCATGCCGACCCCGCGCAGCTACGCCTCCGGCACCTCGGACGTCCCGCTGCTCGGCGACACCATCGGGGAGAACCTCGACCGCGCGGTGCGCGCCTTCCCCGAGCGCGACGCCCTGGTCGACCGGGCCACCGCCCGCCGCTGGACGTACGCCGAACTCGCCGCCGACGTCGACGCCCTGGCGCTCGGACTGCTGGAGCTCGGGATCGCCAAGGGGGACCGGGTCGGCATCTGGGCCCCCAACTGTGCCGAGTGGACGCTCACCCAGTACGCCACCGCCAAGCTCGGCGCGATCCTCGTCACGGTCAACCCGGCCTACCGCTCGCACGAGTTGGAGTACGTGCTCAACCAGGCCGGCATCCGGCTGCTGGTCGCCGCCGAGCGCTTCAAGACCTCCGACTACGCCGGGATGATCGAGGAAGTCCGCCACCGCTGCCCGGAGCTGGAGCGCGTCCTGCTGCTCGGCAGCCCCGCCTGGGAAGCCGTGACCGCCGCCGGCAGGCGGGCAGACCCCTCCCGACTCGCCGAGCGTCAGGGCGAGTTGGCCCCCGACGACCCGATCAACATCCAGTACACCTCCGGGACGACGGGCTTCCCCAAGGGTGCGACGCTCTCGCACCACAACATCCTCAACAACGGCTACTTCGTCGGCGAGCTGCTCAACTACACCGAGCAGGACCGGATCTGCATCCCGGTGCCCTTCTACCACTGCTTCGGCATGGTGATGGGAAACCTGGCCGCCACCTCGCACGGCGCCTGCACGGTCATCCCCGCCCCCTCCTTCGAGCCCGGCGCCACCCTGGCCGCCGTCGCCGCCGAACGCTGCACCTCGCTGTACGGGGTACCGACCATGTTCATCGCCGAACTGGCCGACCCGGACTTCGACCGCTACGACCTCGGCAGCCTGCGCACCGGCATCATGGCCGGCTCGCCCTGCCCGAGCGAGGTGATGAAGGAGGTCATCGGCCGGATGGGCATGACGCAGGTGTCCATCTGCTACGGCATGACCGAGACCTCGCCGGTCTCCACCCAGACCCGGGTCGACGACCCGGTCGAGCGCAGGGTCGCCACGGTGGGCCGGGTCGGCCCGCACCTGGAGGCCAAGGTGGTCGACCCGGCCACCGGTCGCACCGTCCCGCGCGGCGAACCCGGCGAGCTGTGCACCCGCGGCTACTCCGTCATGCTCGGCTACTGGGGCGAGCCCGAGCGCACCGCCGAGGCCGTCGACGCCGCCCGCTGGATGCACACCGGGGACCTCGCGGTGATGGACGAGGACGGCTACCTCGCCATCACCGGCCGGATCAAGGACATGGTGATCCGCGGCGGCGAGAACCTCTACCCGCGCGAGATCGAGGAGTTCCTCCACGCCCACCCGGACATCCTCGACGTCCAGGTCATCGGCGTGCCCGACACCAGGTACGGCGAGGAGCTGATGGCCTGGATCCGGATGCGGGAGGGCGCCGAGCCGCTCACCGCCGAGACCGTCCGCGCGTACTGCGCCGGCCGGCTCGCCCACGTCAAGATCCCGCGCTACGTGCACGTGGTCGAGGAGTTCCCGATGACGGTCACCGGGAAGATCCGCAAGGTCGAGATGCGGGCGGAGGCCCAGCGGATCCTGGGGCTGTAGGCCCCGGGCCCCGGCCCGGGCGCCCCTCCGCCCGGGCGCGTCCGGGGAGCGCGGTGGCCCGCCCGGCGGGAGAGTGTGATCATGCCCCTCGACGTCACAGTGGAACGCCTGATCCCCCTCCCGCCCGCCACGGTCGCCGCCTACGCGATGGACTGGCGCCACGACCCCGAGTGGACCCAGGGCATCCGCGACGCCACCCTCACCCGGGAGGCCGACACCGGCGGCTTCGGCGCGGGCGCCGAGATCACCCGGACCGCGCGCTTCCTGGGCCGGACCTTCTCGTACGTGCTGCGCGTGGCACGCCACGACCCGCCGACGCTCCTCGACATGGTCTCCGTCGCCGGACCGATGCCCATGCGCGTCACCTACACCTTCGAGCCCACCCAGGCCGGGACCTTCGCCCGCATCCGCGTCCGCGGCGGCTTCCGCCTGACCGGCCCGCTGCTGTCCCGCCAGGTGCGCACCGCGCTCACCGCGGACCTGCGCGCCCTGGAGGGACGGCTCACGGGGTGACCGCCCTCCCGTACGGACCTGCGCTTCCC
>NZ_JBIVVI010001355.1:0-2249 GCF_044757675.1 Kitasatospora sp. NPDC091257 | reverse complement strand
GGTGCCCGGCGAGCTGTACATCGCCGGCACCGGGCTGGCGCGCGGCTACCTGAACCGTCCGGGCCTGACCGCGGAGCGCTTCGTGGCCTGCCCGTTCGGCGGGCCGGGGGAGCGCATGTACCGCACGGGCGACCTCGCCCGCTGGCGCGAGGACGGCACGCTCGACTACCTGGGCCGCACCGACGACCAGGTGAAGATCCGCGGCTTCCGGATCGAGTTGGCGGAGATCGAGTCCGCCCTGCTCGCCCGGCCGGGCGTGGCCCAGGGCGTGGTGATCGTCCGCGAGGACGTCCCCGGCGACAAGCGGCTGACCGCCTACGTGGTGCCCGAGGGGGGCGCGGCGGTGGACACCGCCGCCCTGCGCGCGGAGCTGGCGGCGGTGCTGCCGGACTACATGGTCCCGTCCGCGGTGCTCGCCCTGGAGGCGCTGCCGCTGACGGCCAACAGCAAGCTGGACCGCCGTGCTCTCCCGGCCCCGGACCACGCGGCGGCGCTGGAGGCGTCCTACCGGGCGCCGCGGACACCGGAGGAGCAGCTGCTGTCCGAGGCGTTCGCGGACGTCCTGGGCCTGCCGCAGGTCGGCGTCGACGACGACTTCTTCGAGCTGGGCGGGCACTCGCTGCTGGCCACCCGGCTGGTCAGCCGCGTCCGTTCGGCGCTGCGGGTGGAGCTGCCGCTGCGGGTGGTCTTCGAGAGCCCCACCGTGGCCGCGCTGGCGCCCCGGCTGTCGAAGGCGGAGCAGGCCGCGCCCGCGCTGGTCGCCACCGCCCGTCCGGACGTGGTGCCGCTCTCCCTGGAGCAGCGCCGGATGTGGTTCCTCAACGAGCTGGACGGCGCGAACGCGGCCTACAACATCCCGCTGGCGCTGCGGTTCGAGGGCGCCCTGGACCGGTCGGCGCTGGCGGACGCCCTGCGGGACGTGGTGGCGCGGCACGAGGTGCTGCGGACGGTCTTCCCGGCCCCGGCGGGGGAGCCGCGGCAGCGGGTCCTCGCTGTGGGCGAGTACCGCTGCGAGCTCGCGGTGGTGGAGGCGGCCGCGGCCGATGTCGACGGGCTGCTGGCCCGGGAGGCCGCCCGCCCGTTCGACCTGGCCACGGAGATCCCGATCCGGGCGACCCTGTTCGCGGTCGGGCCCGAGGAGCACGTCCTGCTGGTGGTGATCCACCACATCGCCGGCGACGGCTGGTCGATGCGGCCGCTGGCGCAGGACCTCTCGTCCGCCTACACGGCGCGCAGCACCGGCGGCGCGCCCGACTGGGCCCCGCTCCCGGTGCAGTACGCCGACTACACGGTGTGGCAGCGCGAGCTGCTCGGCGCGGACGACGACCCGGGCAGCGTGCTGAACCGTCAGCTCGCCTACTGGGAGAAGACGCTCGACGGCACCCGGCAGCAGCTGGAGCTGCCGGCGGACCGTCCGCGCCCGGCGGCGCTGACCCACCGCGGCGGGGTCGTCGAGCTGACCGTCCCGGCCGGGCTGCACGAGGAGCTGACCAGGCTCGCCCGGGCCGAGGGCGTGACCATGTTCATGGTGCTCCAGGCCGCCCTGGCCACGATGCTGTCCCGCCTCGGTGCGGGGGAGGACATCCCGATCGGCACGGCGGTCGCCGGGCGTACGGACGCGGCCATGGACGACATGGTCGGGTTCTTCGTCAACACCCTGGTCCTGCGGACGGACCTCTCCGGCTCGCCGACGTTCTCCGGCCTGCTCAACCGGGTTCGCGAGGCGGGACTGGAGGCGTTCGCGCACCAGGACGTCCCGTTCGAGCGCCTGGTGGAGAGCCTGGCCCCGGCCCGCTCGCTGACCCACCACCCGCTGTTCCAGGTCATGCTGGTCCTCCAGAACAACGAGGGGGCCACGCTCGACCTGCCCGGGCTGGACGTCAGCGGCCTGCCGAACGGCAGCTGGCCGGCCAAGTACGACCTCGACTTCACCTTCGAGGAGTGCTTCACCGCCGACCGGCGCCCGGCCGGCCTGCGGGGCCGCATCGTCTACGCCCGGGACCTCTTCGAGCACGGGACGGCCGAGCAGTTCGGCGCCAGGCTGCACCGGGTGCTCGCGGCGATGGCCGCCGATCCGCGCCAACCGGCCCACCGGGTCGAGGTGTTGGGCGAGGCGGAGCGGGAGCTGGTGCTGTTCGGGTGGAACGACACGGCGCGTGAGGTGCCGGCGGTGACGCTGCCGGAGCTGTTCGAGGCGCAGGCGGTGCGGACGCCGGGTGCGGTGGCGGTGTCGGACGCGTCGGGTGGTG
>NZ_JBIVVI010001354.1:0-2251 GCF_044757675.1 Kitasatospora sp. NPDC091257 | reverse complement strand
GGTCAGGACTGCGCGGCGAGCAGCGCGGCCAGCCCGTCCAGCCCCCGGTCGAGGGTGGCCGGGTCGACCTGGCTGACGGAGAGCCGCAGCTGGTGCTCCCCGCCCGCGCCCGGATAGAAGTGCGACATCGGGGTCCAGATCACCCCGTACTCCGAGGCCGAGCGTTCCAGCAGCGCGTCGTCCACCACGCACGGCACCGTGAGTACCAGGAAGAACCCGCCGCGCGGCTCGTTCCAGGTCACCCCGCTGCCGGGCGGGAAGCGCTCGGCCAGGCCCTCCAGCACCAGCGAGAGGTTGCGCCGGTAGAGCGCGGCCACCTCGGTGTTGGCGGCCCGCAGGCTGTGGCCGTGCTCCAGCAGCGCGCCGCCGATCACGGCCTGGGCGATCGGCGAGGTGTTCACCGTGGTCATGCTCTTGATCATGCCGAGCAGGTCGGCGAACAGCTCGGTGCCTCCCCGCCCGTCCGCCACCAGCTGGTCCGCCACCACGTAGCCGACCCGGGCGCCGGGCAGGGCCGTCTTGGCGAAGGAGCCGAGGTGGACCACCCGCCGCTCGGTGTCCAGCGCCTTGAGCGAGGGCAGCCGCTCGTCACCGGCGAAGACGCAGTACGGGTTGTCCTCCAGCAGTAGGAAGTCCTCCTCGGCGGCCAGCGCCAGCAGCTCCCGGCGCAGCTCCAGCGGCAGGCTGGCCCCGCTCGGGTTGGCCACGTCCGGCACCAGGTACAGCGCCCGCGGACGCAGGCCCTCGGCGCGGGCGGCGGCCAGCCGGCGGCGCAGGTCGGCGAGGTCCACGCCGTCCGGGCCGTCGGCCACCGCCCGCACCGGCAGGTCGGCGAGCAGCGCCGCGCCGGTCAGGCCCACGTAGGTGGGGGAGACGGCCAGCACCACGTCCTCGGGACCGCGGCGCAGCGCCCGCAGCACCAGGAACATCGCCTCCTGGCAGCCCACCGTCACCACGATCGACTCGGCGGGCACCTCGATGCCCTCGTCCGTCGCGAGGTGGGTGGCGATCAGGTCGTGGATGATCCCCTTGGTCCGCCCGTACTGGAGCACCTGGCGGCGGGCCGCCTCCTGGCTCAGCCCGCGCTCGGTGCGCAGGTGGTCGAGGTAGCGGTCCAGGTGGCGGTGGACGGCGTCCAGCTCGAAGAACTGCTCGGCCGGGCGCCCGGCCGCGAAGGAGACCGCCTCCGGGTAGCGGATGGAGATCTCGTTGAGCAGGTTCATCGAGGTCATCGCCGGGTCGGCGAGGGAGGTGTGCAGGCCCGCCAGCAGCAGGTCGTGCGGTGCGGCGATGGTGGTCACGGGGTGCTCCAGGTGGTGCCGGGCAGGGTGGTGGTGCGCAGTTCGGCGGCGGCCCGCAGGTCGGCGCAGCCCGCGAGGCCGAGCGCGTGCCGCAGCTCGGCGGCGAGCAGGTCGAGGACCTCGGTGCAGCCCGCCTCGCCGCCGGCCGCCAGGCCCCAGATCAGCGGGCGCCCGAGCAGGACCCCGGAGGCGCCGAGGGCCAGCGCGGTGAGCACGTCCGAGCCGCCGCGCACCCCGCTGTCCATCAGCACCTGGCAGTCCTCGCCGGCCAGCGCCTCGGCGACGGCCGGCAGGACCGTCACCGCGGGCACCGCCCGGTCGAGCTGGCGGCCGCCGTGGTTGGAGACCACCACGGCCGCGGCGCCGATCCCGGCGGCCCGCCGGGCGTCGGCCGGGTCGAGCACGCCCTTGACCACCAGCGGCAGTTCGGTCTCCCCGCGCAGCCATTCGAGGTCCGCCCAGGTGACGCCGGGGGAGAGCAGTTCGGCGGTGTGCGCGGCCACCGCCGAGACGGCGGCGGTGGACTCGTGCGCCCGCCCGGCCGCGCCGCCCTCCAGCAGCGCCGCGCGGACGTCGGCGGGCAGCGCGAAGGCGTTCCTGGCGTCGCGCAGCCGGCGGCCCATGTACGGGACGTCGGCGGTGACCACCAGGGCCTCGCTGCCGGCCTCCTCGGCGGCCCTGACCAGGTCGAGCAGCCGGCCGCGGTCGCGCAGCCAGTACAGCTGGAACCAGAGCGTGGCGCCGGTCCCCGCCAGCTCCTCGAAGCCGACGCTGCTGAGCGTGCCGACGGTGAACGGCACGCCCGCGGCCGCGCAGGCGCGGGCCGAGGCCAGCTCGCCCTCCGGGTGGAACAGCCGGTGGTAGGCGACGGGCGCCACCGCCACCGGCAGGGCCGCCCGGCTGCGCACCAGGGTGGCGGCGGTGTCCCGGGTGCTGACGTCGGTCAGCAC
>NZ_JBIVVI010001353.1:0-2257 GCF_044757675.1 Kitasatospora sp. NPDC091257 | reverse complement strand
GACCCGGTGGTCACCGCGCTCACCGGCGTCCCCGCGCCGCGCTGACGTCCCCGCGCCGCGCCGCGCTGACGGCCCGCGGGCGGGCGCCGGGCGCGGCTGTTCGCCGCCGTGGTCCGGAAGGCTCCGGGCTACGGGGACTACCAGGCCCACACCGACCGGGAGTTGCCGGTCGTCGTCCTGGAACGGCTCGAACCGCCCGCCGACGGCCCAGCCCCAGTGGTGGTGCGCAGCCTCGCGGACAAGCTGCTGGAGGCGCACACCTGGCTGCGCGCGCAGCTGCGCCACGTACGGGAGGAGACGCACGCCCATGTCCCGGGCCGCCCGGCCGCGCTCGGACTGCAGCTGCGCCAGCACTGCCTGGCTTTCTGCGACGGGCTGACGCACCACCACACCGGGGAGGACTCCGCGATCTTCCCCGCCCTCGCGCGCAGCCATCCGGAGCTGGCCGAGGTCCTGGCGCGGCTCGACGAGCAGCACCGGGCCATCGGGCGGATCAAGGAGGAGCTGGTGGGCCTGCTGGCCGGGATCGCGATCACCGAACCGGAGCGGCTCCGGACGGAGCTGGACCGGATGTCCGCCGAGCTGGAGGCACATCTGGACTTCGAGGAGGCGGAACTGCTGCCGGTCCTCGCCGGCATTCCCTTCCCGCCGACCGGGCCCGCACCGGGGCCGTCCACACCGAACCCGTCCGCACCGGGCGGGTCAACGCAGGACGGGTCAACGCAGGGCGGATCAGCACCGGACCGGTCATCACCGGACCGGTCATCACCGGGCGGCGGCTGAAACGGCGTTGCCGCCGTCCCCTTCCCGAGCCGCGGGAGGGGGCGGCGGCACCGGCCCGTCCTTGAACGGGGCGCTCCGTTGCGGCAGTCCTACAGCCCCGAGAACACCGGGAGGTAGCCGCCGGACTGGCCGGCCGCCTTCGGGTGGTAGCTCTCGTCGACCGGCAGGGTGGTGCTGTTCAGCCAGGTGGTCAGCGAGCCGCAGATCTCGTGCTCGTTGAAGATGCTGCGGACGTCACCGAACGCGAAGCCGGCGTTGGCGGCCCGCTTGGCGAGGACGCCGTCCAGGGTGTCGGCGGCACCGTTGATGGCGGCGCGCTTGGTGTCACCGATGCCGAAGATGCAGCTGCCGCCGACCTTGTAGATGTGCGGGTAGCCCATCACCACGACGTGGGCGTTCGGGGACTTGGACTTGATCGCCGAGTACACCTTGTCCAGCTGGCCGGGCAGGGTGGTGGTGGCGTAGCTCTTGGCCGTGTTGACGGCGTTGACGCAGTCGGCGTCCGAGCCGAGGACACAGGTCTGCATGGTGTCGGCGAAGCCCGCGTCGTTGCCGCCGACCGAGATGCTGACCAGCGTGGTGCTGGCGTCCAGGGCGGAGATCTGGCTGTTCAGGATGTCGCCGGTCTTGGCGCCCGAACAGGCGACGAACTTGAAGGAGGACGGCGCGTGCGCGTTCTTCCAGAGGTACGCGTACGCGTTGGTGCTGCGCTTGCAGCTGCCGCTGTCGCTCAGGTAGCTGCCGGCGCCGACACCGGACGAGTACGAGTCGCCGAGGGCCACGTAGTTGACGCCGGCGGCGTTCGCGGACGTCGCGGCGAAGAGCGTCGTCATGGTGAGGCCCGCCGCTATGGCGGCGATGGACAGGGCGCGGGCAGGACGGATCATCACAGCTCCAGTGGGGTGGCGTGGTGAGGGTCACAGAAGTGATACCAGGCGGTAGCCAAACCCGGAAGCGGTCATGCCAAGGATATTGACGGGACGTCCGATAGCTCCGAGATGAACTGCCGCTGACGGTCCGTGATTTCACGCAGGTCAGCGGGGGTGCTCGGTGACGCGCGTAGCGCAGCGCGCGTAGACCGGCAACTTGCAGAAATTTCGTGCAAGACAAGCTCGGAGTTGCCGCCCGGCCATCGCCGGGTCGGATTCGAAGCGAGTGTCAGCCGACCCAGGGGGGGCCGGTGGCACCCGCGAAGGCAGGTCGTAGGTGGGTCAGAAGGGCATCGGCGGCACCACGAGAATTCACCGCTGTGGCCGATCGGAGGCACGTGGCCGATGTTGACGTCCCGCATGGCGGTGCGTCAGGGCATCGCGTCGACCCGGTCAAGCCCGGCCCGGTCAAGCCCCGCCCGGCCCGGTCAAGCCCCGCCCGGCCCGGCGCGCCCCGCAGGGACGTCGCTCGGGAGTACGGCGGCGCGCGAGGTCAGCCCCGCGCGCCGGGGCGGCCACCACCGGGGTGCATGGCACCCGTGTAC
>NZ_JBIVVI010001352.1:0-2263 GCF_044757675.1 Kitasatospora sp. NPDC091257 | reverse complement strand
GGGGCCGTTGACCGGGGCCGCGGAGCAGGGCCCGTTGACCGGGGCCGGTTGACCAGGGTTCGTGGTCAGCGGGCGGCGGCCGGTTGCTCCGCGTACCGGACGGCGGCCGGGAGAGCGGCGCCCGCGAGGACGAACACACCGGCCAGGACGGCCCAGCCGACCACGCCGTGGTCGACCACGGTCAGGCTGATCACCAGCGGGCCGATCACGTGGGCCGCCGCCTGGCCGCTCATGAACACGCCCTGGTACTCGCCGTGGGAACGCGGATCGGCCAGGTCCAGGCTCAGCGTCCAACCGCCCGCCGAGGTGAGCAGCTCGCCGAGGCTGTGCACCAGGGCGCCGACCAGGATCGCCGCGGTGGCGACCGCGGCCGGGCCCGACTGCGCCGCCGCGTAGAGCAGGCAGCCGCCCGCCAGCAGCAGGCCGCCCCGGGCACAGGCCCGGGCCGCCGACGGAACGTCGTCCACATCCCGGCTCGCCCGGACCTGGAACACCACCACCAGCAGGCAGTTGACCACGCTGACCGCCGCGACCACCGCCGCCGGCGCGTCCGTCGCGAGCACGACCCACAGCGGGATCCCCACGGTGAGCACCGGGAGCTGGAGCTCCAGCAGCGCGTGCAGCACGGTGACCAGCAGGTAGCGGCGGTCGCGCAGCACCGTCCGCCGTCCCGCGGCGGCCTCCGGGGCACCGTCCCGGCCGACCGTCAGGTCACGGACGGGGAGGCCGGCCAGCAGCGCCGTCGCACCCAGGAAGCTCGCGGCGTCCAGGACCATCACGGTGACGTACCCGGCGTAGCTGTCGGACTGCAGCGCCAGCGCCGCGCCGCCGGACCCGACCACCAGCCCCGCGTTCATCACCGAGCGCAGCAGCGACCGTGAACGCACCTGGCTCTCGGCCGGCAGCGTCCGGGCGATCAGGGCGCTGCGCACCGCCGCCGCGCCGCGCTCCAGCACCGTGGCCGCACAGGCCAGGGCGACGAAGGCGGCGAAGGAGTGCACGAAGGCGTAGCCGACCACGGCGAGCGCCTCCAGCGGCCCGACCACCATCAGCAGCCGCTTGCTGCCGACCCGGTCGGCGAGCCGGCCCATCGGCAGCCCGGCGAACACCCCGCAGACGCCGGCCGCGCTCAGCCCGAGCGCGATCCGGCCCGGGGTCAGGCCGACGGAGCGGGTCAGGAACAGCACGCCGACGGTCACGAACAGACCGTTGCCGACGGTGTTCACCAGGCTCATCAGGGCAAGCCTGCGCAGCAGGGGGTCGGCCGGCAGCAGCCGTCGGACGGCGGAGGGAAGCACCGCGGCAGAGGTCATGGCAGTAGGACAGCGGGCTTCCCCCGGCGGCGGAACTCTTTTACCGTTACGGTCAATGTTCGAGTTCCATCTGGGCGTCGACGACCTCGCCGCCACCTGGTTCGGCTACTCCGCCCTGCAGGAGGCGGTGTTGAGCCTGCGCGCCCGCCGCTGGCCCCTGCGCTACCCGGAGCAGCAGCCGTGGATCGCCGGCTGGCAGGACCGCTACGAGACGCTGGACACCGCACTGCTGGAGTCGATGATCGCGCCGGTCGGCTTCGTGCCGGACTTCCTCACGCCCCGTCCGCTCGGCCCCCGTCCGGACTTCTCGGCCGAGTTGGCGCGGCTGGCGGCCACCCCGCCGGAGGTGGTGCGGGCCGACGTACTGGAGGCCTACCGGGGCGGCGGGAAACCCAGCCCGCTGCCGCCGGTGCTGGCCGGGCTGATCGACGACCCGGCGGCGCTGGCCGCCCGGACGGCCGAGGCGCTGGACGCGTACTGGACGCGCTGCCTCGCCCCCGCCTGGTGGCCGCGCGCCCGCTCAGTGCTGGAGGCGGACATCGCCCACCGGGGGCGCATGCTCTCGGAGCACGGGGCGGACGGGCTGTTCGCGGACCTCGACGCCAGGCTGAGCTGGCACGCCGGGGTGCTGCGGCTCGTCGACCCGCACCCGGCGGTGAAGGCGGTGGGCACCACGGTGAAGGTCGCCGGGCGCGGATTGGTGCTGATCCCGACGCTGTTCGGGCTCGGGGCGCAGACCGATGTCACCCAGGCGGGGCCGCCGCTGGTCTGCTACCCGGCGCGCGGCAAGGCGACGATGGCCGAGGGCCTGGGGCCCGCCGGGGCAGGGGCGGTGGCCGACGGGCCGCTGGCCGGACTGATCGGCGCTCCCAGGGCCAGGCTGCTGGCACTGCTGGAGACCCCGGCCAGCACGACGGAGCTGGCGCACCGGCTCGGGGTCACCCCGGGTG
>NZ_JBIVVI010001351.1:0-2265 GCF_044757675.1 Kitasatospora sp. NPDC091257 | reverse complement strand
CGGGGTTGAGGTACTCGTCCAGGAGGTACGCCCGCACCCCGGCGATCGGGCCGCCGAGACCGGGGCGCCGCGCCGCGTCGAACGGCTGGGTCAGCGCGTAGACGGTGGCCTCGGTCGGACCGTAGAAGTTGTGGCCGGCGGTGTCGGGGTGCTCCCGCAGCCGCTGCCACAGCGCCTGGCCGACGGCCTCGCCGCCGAGCAGCAGGAGGCGCGGCGCGGGTGCGTCCAGCAGCCCCTCCTCGATCAGCTGCTCGGTGTAGGACGGGGTGAGGTGCAGGGCGTCGATCCCGGCGGCGGCCGTGTGGCGGACCAGCGCCGCCGGGTCGCGGCGCAGCTCGTCGCCGATCAGGTGCAGCTCGTGCCCGGCGAACATCCAGAGCAGGGGCTCCAGGGAGGCGTCGAAGCAGAGCGAGGCGGTGAGCGCGATCCGCTGCCGGCCGTGGGCCTCCTCGGTGCCCCGGATCAGGGCGGCGCGGTGGGCGGCGAGCAGGGCGGCGACGGCGCCGTGCGGCACCACGACGCCCTTGGGGCGGCCGGTGGAGCCGGAGGTGTAGATGACGTAGGCGGCGTCGCCCGGGTCGAGGGCGCACCACCCCGGGTCGGGCGCGGCGCCCTCGGCGTCCTCGGCCGGCGGGGCGACGTCGGCCGGCGGGGCGACGTCCAGGACGGGCAGGCCGGCCAGCACCTCGGGCAGCGGCCAGCGGTCGTCGGTGAGGGCGAGCGCCGGGCGGGCGTCGGCGAGCATGTGGGCGGTGCGCTCGGCCGGGTACTCGGCGTCCAGCGGCAGGTAGGCGCCGCCGGCCTTGTGCACGGCGAGCATGGCGACCACCGTCTCCGCCGAGCGCGGCAGGGCGAGGGCGACCACCGACTCCCGCCCGGCGCCCGCGGCCCGCAGGCGGTGGGCGAGCCGCTCGGCCCGGGTGTCCAGTTCGGCGAAGGTCAGCCGGACCTCGCCGCAGACCAGCGCGACGGCCTCCGGGGTGCGGGCGGCCTGGGCCGCGAAGGCGGCGGGCAGCAGCGGGAGTTCGGCCGGCAGGGCGGCGCCGGCCGCCGGGAGCGCGGCACGCTCCTCGGACGACAGCAGCTCGATGCGGCCGATCGGCAGCTCGGGCCGGGCGGCCACCGCCGCCAGCAGCCGCGCGAGGCGCACGGCGACGGCCTCGACCGTCTCCCGGTCGAAGAGGTCGGTGGCGTAGTCGAGGGCGCAGTCGATCCCGGCGGGCTCGCCGTCGGGGCCGAAGGACTCCTCGGCGATCAGGCTGAGGTCGAACTTGGCGGAGCCGTTGCCCGCCGCGAGCGGCTCGACGTGCAGGCCCGCCGTGGCCGGCTCGGCCCGCTCGTTGCTCTGGAGCACCAGCATGACCTGGAACAGCGGGTGGCGGGCCAGCGAGCGGGCCGGCCTGAGCTCCTCCACCAGGCGCTCGAAGGGCACGTCCTGGTGGGCGTAGGCGCCGAGGGCGGTCTCCCGGGCGCGGCCGAGCAGTTCGGCGAAGCTCGGGTTCCCGGACGTGTCGGTGCGCAGCACCAGGGTGTTGACGAAGAAGCCGACCAGCTCGTCCAGCGCCTCGTCGCCGCGCCCGGCCACCACCGAGCCGATCGGGACGTCGGTGCCCGCGCCGAGGCGGGTGAGCAGCGCGGCGAGGGCCGCCTGCACGGTCATGAACAGGGTGACCCGGTGGGCCCGGGAGAGCGCGACCAGTTCGCGGTGGCACTCGGCGTCCAGGGTGAGCGCCACCCGGTCGCCGCGGTGGGAGGCGACGGGCGGGCGGGGGCGGTCCAGCGGCAGCGTCGCCTCGTCCGGGAGGTCCGCCAGGGTCTCGCGCCAGTGGGCGAGCTGGCGGGCCGCCAGGCTCTCGGGGTCGCTCTCCTCGCCGAGCAGCTCGCGCTGCCAGAGCGCGTAGTCGGCGTACTGGACGGGCAGCGGCGCCCGGCCGGGGGCGGCGCCCTCGGCGCGGGCCGCGTAGGCGCCGGTGAGGTCGCGGACCAGCGGGCCGAGGGACCAGCCGTCGCTGGCGATGTGGTGCAGCGCCAGGACCAGCACGTGCTCCTCGGCCGCGACCCGCAGCAGGGCGGCGCGGACGGGGAGTTCGGTGCGCAGGTCGAAGGCGTGGCGGCACAGTCCGGCCACCGTGGCGGCCACCTCGTCGGCGGGGCAGTCCCGGGTGTCGAGCGGGACCACGGCCTCCCCGGCCGGAAGGACGCGCTGGTACGGGGTGCCGTCGAACTCCTCGATCAGGGTGCGCAGGCTCTCGTGCCGGGCGACCA
>NZ_JBIVVI010001350.1:0-2272 GCF_044757675.1 Kitasatospora sp. NPDC091257 | reverse complement strand
GCCTTCTGGCAGAACGTCGCCCAGGGCTCCCTGCTGGTCGCCGCCGTCGTCATCCAGCAGCGCCGCAACCGCGAGCGGGCGGTCGGACTGCCCGCCTGAGCCCGGTCTCCCGTGCGCGGGGCGCCCCACCGCCCGGCGCGCGGGAAACCGGTCCCTGAGCCGGCCCGACGCGTGCGGCGCCGGGCCGGCTCCCCCATCGGGGCCGAACCGCGAACTCCCGAACCGGGTGTCCCGGTGATCAGTCCCCCATGACGTCCGCCTCGGCCGGAGGTCCTGGCCGGGCCCGCCACACAGTGGCAGCCGGTCCGGACCCGGCCGGAGGCGGAACGAGCGGTCGGCCGCCGAGGGTCGGCCGGACCGCGACCGGAACCGCCGGTGCCGCCCCTGCCGGCGGCACCGGCGGTTGCGCGTCCTCCCGGTGCGGTGCGGCCGGGCCCCCGCCGTACCGGCCGACCGGTCGGGACGGGGGCCCGCCGGGGTCCTGGGATACTGGATCATGTCGCGGCCGACGGCTCCCCGGTCACCGACGCGAACGCTCCGGCGCCCAGCCCGGCCCTCGGCGGTGGCACCGGTACGTCCGGACCGTGGCAGGGTCGGCCTGCCGGAGGACGCGGGAGCGGTCAGGCACCCGTTCGATCGAAAGGGCCTTCGTGGCTGATCAGAGTTTGCTCGCCCCGCAGCGCCAGGCGCTGATCCTGGAGGCCATCCGCAAGGCCGGCGCGGTGCGCGTCGCCGAGCTGGTCGAGCAGTTCGGCGTGTCGGACATGACGATCCGCCGCGACCTGGACGCACTGGTACGCCAGGGAGACGTGCAGAAGGTCCACGGCGGGGCCATCGCGGTGGGGACCGCGAGCACGGACGAACCCGGCTTCGACGTGAAGTCCGGGCTGGAGGAGGGCACCAAGGCCGCCCTGGCCGACGCCGCAGCGCAGCGGGTGGAACCGGGCAGCGTGGTGGCGCTGTCCGCCGGCACCACCACCTACGCGGTCGCCTCGCGGTTGCTGGACGTCCCGGGGCTGACGGTCGTCACCAACTCCCTGCGGATCGCGGACCTGCTGTGGGCAGCGGAGAGCGACGGAGCGGAGACCGTTCCGTCGCTGCTGTTGACCGGTGGGGCGCCGACGCGCTCCGCGGCCCTGGTGGGGGCCCTCGCGGACCAGACGATCCGCACGCTCCACGTGGACCTGCTCGTCCTCGGTGTGCACGGCGTCAGTGAGCAGGCCGGACTCACCACGCCCAACCTGGCGGAGGCGCAGACCAATCGGTCGCTGATCGCCTCGGCCCGCCGCACTGTCGTGGTCGCCGACCACACGAAGTGGGGCGTCGTCGGCCTGAGCAGTTTCGCGACCCTGACGGAGGTCGACTGCTTCATCACCGACGACGCCCTCCCGGCGGCGGCCCGCAGCGTGCTCGCCGACGCGGTCGGCGAACTCGTCGTGGTACCGGCCGCCGGCTGACCGGGCGGGGGCACCGCGCCCGGTCAGGCCAGCCGCCGCGCCCCCGGCGAGGGGACGGCGGTGAAGGCGACGGGTGCGGCGAAGCCCGCGGCGCCGAAGGCCGACCGCACCGCGTCCGCGACCGCTGTCACGTCCGCCGTGGCCACCAGGGCGATGACGGAGCCGCCGAAGCCGCCGCCGGTCATCCGGGCGCCCGGCGCCCCGGCGGCCACGGCGGCCTCGACCGCGAGGTCCGTCTCGGGGCAGGAGACCCGGAAGTCGTCGCGCAGCGAGGCGTGTCCGGCCGTCAGGACCGGCCCCAGCGCGGCGATCCGGCCGCCGTCCAGGTGCTCGATCGCCTCGGCCACCCGCCGGTTCTCGGTGACCACGTGCCGCACCAGCGGGGCGAGTTCCCCGGGGAGGCGCTCCAGGGCGGCGGTGAGGCCGGCGGCCGACAGGTCGCGCAGCGCGGCCAGGCCGAGCAGGTCGGCGGCACGCTCGCAGCCGGCCCGCAGGGCGGCGTAGGCGCCGTCGCCGAGGTCGTGCTTGACCCGGGTGTCGATCACCAGCAGCCGGTAGCCGGCCGCCTCCAGGTCGAGCGGGACGTGGCGCCGCTCCAGCGTCCGGGTGTCGAGGAGCAGCGCGGCACCGTCCGTGCAGCAGGCGGAGGCCATCTGGTCCATCACCCCGCAAGGCACGCCGACGAAGGCGTTCTCGGCCCGCTGGGCGAGCAGGGCGAGGTCCGGCGCGGACAGGCCGAGCCCGTACAGGTCGTTCAGGGCGGCGGCCGTGGCGCACTCCAGGGCGGCGGAGGAGGAGAGCCCTGCCCCGGTCGG
>NZ_JBIVVI010001349.1:0-2272 GCF_044757675.1 Kitasatospora sp. NPDC091257 | reverse complement strand
CTGTACGGGACCCACCACCCCGCCCCGGACGTCGTCGGCGTCCGGGGCGGCAGGCTACCCGTGCTCAGCCCTTGACCGATCCCGCGGTCAGCCCCTGGGCCAGGTAGCGCTGGAGGAACTGGTAGACCACGATCACCGGCAGCGAGGTCGCCAGCGCCCCGGCGGCGAACAGGCCGTAGTTCTGGTCCTGTCGGCCGGAGATGATCCCGTAGAGGCCGACCGCGACGGTCTTGGAGTCGTTCGACCCGCCGCTGACCACCGTGCGCCAGCCGATCCAGGAGACGGCCGCGACCGTCGCCGAGGCCCTGTGGCGCCGGCTGGAGGGGCACGGCGGCCAGGTCAGGGACTACCTGTTCAGCCCGGAGCTGGTCGCCCGCGGGTCCACCGGCCGGCTGCGGCACGGCTGACCCCACGCCGAGGGCCGGGATACCAGCGATGTCCCGGCCCTCGCGCGTACCGCACCGTCAGGCGTTCGACACCGTCGCGTACTTCGGGGTGCCCTCGGCCATCTGCTGCAGGGCGTCCTTGCGGTCCCGCTTCGACAGCTTGTCGATGTAGAGGGTGCCGTACAGGTGGTCGGTCTCGTGCTGGAGGCAGCGGGAGAAGAAGCCGGTGCCCTCGACGCGGATCGGCTTGCCGTCCTTGTCGACGCCGGTGACCGCGGCGTAGTCCGGGCGGGCCAGCTCCGCGTAGGCGGTGGGGACGGAGAGGCAGCCCTCGTTGCCGTCGTCCAGGACGCGGCGGCGGTCGGCCGGGTACTCCTCCAGCACCGGGTTGATCACGTGGCCGATGTGGCGCACGCCCTCGTCGTCCGGGCAGTCGTAGACGAAGACCTTGAGGTCGACGCCGATCTGGTTGGCGGCGAGGCCGACGCCCTCGGCGGCGTACATCGACTGGAACATGTCGTCGATCAGTGCGGACAGCTCGCCGTCGAAGACGGTGACGTCCTTGACCTCGCGGTGCAGCACCGGGTTGCCGACGACGGTGATCGGGCGCGCGGTGCCCCTGCTGAGGTCGGGCTCCTCACCGATCACCTTCACGGGCGTCTCGGGCGCCTCCCCCTCCACGTCGTGCTCGTGCTCGTGCTGCTCGGCCTGCTCCGCCATGTCTTCCGCTTCCGTCGGTGTACGCGTTACCTCACCAGGGTACTCAGCACACTTCTTCGAGATCCCGGTACGCCCGGCTTCCCGGGGCGGCCGCGACCCAGCGGTCCAGCAGGGTGCGCACCAGGTGGGCCGGTGCGGCGATCCCGCACTCGCGCTCGACCAGCCAGGACATCCCGGCCGCGCCGCCCTGGCTGAGGTGGCTGAGGTGGCCGGGGTGGGCGGCGTCGCCGTCGTCGTGCGGGTCGTGGTGGGCGGCGACGCCGTCGTCGGAGGCCATCCGGCTCTCCGAGCAGGCGCGGCACAGCAGCCGCACCGAGGAGGTCCAGTCCTCGGCCGCGTAGCCGGCGTCGGCGACCAGCCGCTCCAGCGCGTCCCGGTCCCCGGCGGTGGCGGCCTGGAGCAGCACCACGTACGTCGGCACCGGGGAGGGCGCCCACAGCTCGATCTCGTCGAACACCGGGTAGGCGACGCCGTCGGTGACCCGCTCGCCGTGCGGGGCGCCGTCGTGCAGCACCACCTCGCCCCAGCGGCGGCCGGAGGAGGGCAGCGGGATGGACAGCACCTCGATCCGGGCCGGGTCCAGCCGGCGGCCCCAGACCACCTCGGACTCGCCGTCCGGGGAGAGCCGTACCGGGGTGGTGCCGAGGTCCAGGCTGACCGGGCCGTCCTGCTGCCCGCCGGGGCCGCCGGGGCCGCCGGGCAGCTTCAGCCCGTACGCCTGCCAGGCGCGGCGGGCCAGCGGCCAGTCCTGGAGGGCGGTGGCGGTGATGCCGAGGTTCCACCAGTCCGGGGCGCCGTGCTCGCGGTCCAGCAGGGCGACGGCGCGCAGCCCGGCCGAGCGGGCCTGCTCCCAGTCCCGGCGGAACTTGTGCAGCAGGGCGAGGTTGAACCAGGAGTCGGAGAGCCACGGCTCCAGGTCGGCGGCCATCACCAGCAGCGCGCCGGCGTCCTCGTAGCGGCCGTCGCCGATCAGCGTGAAGGCCCGGTCGGTCGTCTGCCGCCAGGTGGCGGACGGCCGGTGCCGTGCCCGGTGGAAGATCCTCACGTTCGTCCCTGCCGTCGTCGTCCGCTCAAGTCCCGTGCCACCGTGCCCGTACCGCCTCGGACGGTGTTCGGGGCCCGGTGCCCCGGGTCGGTGTTCCACGCTACGACCGCATCCAACCACG
>NZ_JBIVVI010001348.1:0-2273 GCF_044757675.1 Kitasatospora sp. NPDC091257 | reverse complement strand
CCCCAGGACCGCACCGCCCTGGCCGGCCCCGGCGCCTTCGCCCTGGCCGACCGCTACGCGGTGGTCCTCGCCGCGGCCGCCGTCCTCGGCGTCCGGCGCGCGGCCCGGGCCGACGGCACCGACCCCTTCCTCGCCGACCCCTCCTGGGCCGCGGCCGCCCTGCACCGGCTCGCCCGGCGCCTCGGACGCCGCCCGGCCGACCTGCCGGCCGGCTGCGAGGAGACGGTCCACCAGGAACTGCTGCGCCGCTTCCACGAGCGCCGCGGCTACGACCTCTACGACACCCCGCTGGCCGGCTGACCGGCCGCCCCGTCCTTTCCCACGCAGCGAGGAGCACCTCATGACCGTCCCCACCACCGGCCTTCCGGCCACCCTCGGCGAGCACACCGTCGAGACCCTGACCGGCTGGCTCGCCGACCGGATCTCCCTCTACCTGAAGCGCCCGGCCGACGAGATCGCCCCCGGCGTCCCGCTCGCCGAGTACGGCCTGGACTCGGTCGCCGCGCTGAGCCTGTGCGGCGACATCGAGGAGGACTTCGACCTCGTCCTGGAGCCCACCGTGGCCTGGGACTACCCGACCGTCGACGCGCTCGCCGGATACCTGGTGGAGGAGCTGCGCGCCACCGTGGGAGAGGCATGATGCAGCCCGTCGCCATCGTCGGCATCGACTGCCGCTTCCCCGGCGCACCGGACCCCGCCGCGTACTGGGACCTGCTGATGCGCTCCGGTGACGGCGTCGGGCGGGTGCCCGAACAGCGGTGGAATGCCGACGACTTCTACTCGCCCGAAGGCGCCGAGGGGCACTCCAACACCACCAGCGGCGGCTTCATCACCGACCCGGACGCCTTCGACCACGAGTTCTTCGCGATCTCGCCGCGCGAGGCCGCCGCGATGGACCCCCAGCAGCGGCTGGTCCTGCAGTGCGCCTGGCGCGCGGTCGAGGACGCCGGAATCGCGCCGCAGAGCCTGGCCGGGACCGACACCGGGGTCTTCGTCGGCATCATGGGCAACGAGTGGGCCCACCTCCACCTCACCGACTACGCGCGGGTCACCGCGCAGGTCGGATCCGGCAACGGCTACTGCATGACCGCCAACCGGATCTCCTACCACCTCGACCTCAAGGGCCCGAGCCTGGCCGTGGACACGGCCTGCTCCTCCTCGCTGGTCGCCGTCCACCTGGCGTGCAACGCCCTGCTGGCCGGGGAGTGCGACACCGCCGTCGCGGCCGGGGTGAACATCGCCCTCACGCCGGCCCTCGGCATCTTCTACACCCAGGCCGGGCTCTCCGCGCCCGACGGCCGCTGCAAGCCCTTCAGCGCCGACGCCGACGGCATCGGCCGCGGCGAGGGCGTCGGCGCGGTGGTGCTGCGCCGCCTGGAGGACGCGATCGCCGACGGGCAGCCGGTGTACGCGGTGATCCGCGGCACCGCGGTCAACCAGGACGGGCGCAGCAACGGCCTCACCGCGCCCAACCGCTGGTCGCAGCAGGAGGTGCTGGCCTCCGCCTACCGCCGGGCCGGGGTCGAGCCGTCCGACGTCGCCTTCACCGAGGGCCACGGCACCGGCACCGTGCTCGGCGACATGATCGAGGTCAAGGCGCTCGGCGACCTGCACGCCGACCGCACCGGCAAGCCGCTGGCACTCGGTTCGGTCAAGGGCAACCTCGGCCACACCGAGGGCGCCGCCGGGATCGCCGGACTCATCAAGGTGGCGCTCTCCCTGCACCACCGGGTGGTGCCCGCCAGCCGGTTCGCCGCCAGGGAGAACCCGGCGCTGAAACTCTCCAAGTACGGCCTGCGGCTGCTCAAGGCACCCCTGCGGCTGGCGGCCGGAACCACCGTCGGCGGCCTCAGCAGCTTCGGCATGGGCGGCACCAACGCCCACGCGGTGCTGGAGTCCGCGCCCGGCGGCGCCGCCCGGCCCACGGCCGGATCCGCCGCCCGGCCCACCGGCCTCGGGGCGGCGGTGTTCACCCTGACCGCGCCCACCGCGCAGGCGCTGCGCCGCAACCTGGTGGCGCAGGCCGACGCCCTCCAGCGCCACCGGGTGACCCCGGTCGGCGCCGTGGGCTGGAGCAGCACCCGGCTCAAGACCGGCCACCGGCACCGCTTCGCCGTACCGGCCACCGACACCGCCGACCTGGCGGCCGTCCTGCGCCGGGCGGCCGACGACGAGGACCTGCTGACCCGGTGACCAGCACCTGGTCGGCCTGGGCCACCACGCCCGGCACCACGATGTCCGGGTCGTCCGTGAACTCCTCGGCGTGCCGGCGC
>NZ_JBIVVI010001347.1:0-2273 GCF_044757675.1 Kitasatospora sp. NPDC091257 | reverse complement strand
ATGGGGGGCTCAGCGGACGGGGGCGCTCAGCGGGGCTGCCGTGCTTGAAGGTCCGATGCTCGGACGTCGGGTGCTCGGACGTTCGCGGCGCACCGGCGGTCAGAACAGGGTGCCGCTCTCCAGGTCCAGCAGCCAGCGCTTGCGGTCCACGCCGGCGGCGAAGCCGGTGAGCGCGCCGCCGGCGCCGAGCACCCGGTGGCAGGGGCGGACGATCAGCAGCGGGTTGGCGCCCACCGCGCCGCCGACCGCCCGGACCATGCGCGGCTCCTGCCCGGCCAGTTCGGCGAGTTCGCCGTACGTGACGGTCTTGCCGTACGGGATCTCGTCCAGTGCCGCCCAGATCCTGCGGCGGAACTCGGTGCCCTCGGGCGCGAGCGGGAGGTCGAAGCCGGTGCGCTTGCCGGCGAAGTAGTCGGTCAGCTGGGCCACCGGCTCGGCGAGCGCCTCCGGGTCGAGGACCCAGTCGTCGGCGGGCTCGGCCAGCGCGTACTTCTGGCCGGGCACGGTGACCGTGGCCAGCGCGGCCGGTCCGCCCTCCTCGGGCAGCACGCCGCTGAGCAGCAGCCGGCCGAAGGGGCTCTCCATGGTGGTGTAGACGGTGGTGCTCATGCTCGTCCGTTCTCCGTTCCGGTACTGGTGTCACTGGTGTTGCTGGTGCTGATGCCGGTGTTCGCGGGACTGGTACTCGCGGGACTGGTACTCGCGGGGCCGGTGCTCACGGGGCCGGCCCACAGCCGGTGGACGGCGTAGGAGCGCCACGGGGCCCAGGCCTCGGCGGCGCGGTCGGCGGACTTCGGGTCCCCCGCGGCGCCGAGCCGGAGCAGGCCGTGCTTGACGCCCACGTCGCTCGGGAGGAAGACATCGGGGTCGGCCATCGCCCGCATCCGCAGGTAGCCGACCGTCCAGGGGCCGATGCCGGGCAGGTCCAGCAGGCCGGCCGCGGCCTCCTCCCGGTCGACCCCGCTGTCGAGCCGGACCACGCCCTCGGCCAGCGCGGCACACAGGCCGGTGAGCGCGCGGCGGCGGGCGACGGGCATCGCGAAGTCCTCCGGATCGGCGGTGGCCAGGGCGGCCGCGCTCGGGAAGAGCAGCCGCAGGCCGCCGCTGGGCTCGGGCAGCGCGGTGCCGTACTTCTCGGCGAGCCGTCCCGCCAGGGTACGGGCGGCGACGACGCTGATCTGCTGGCCGAGGACGGCGCGGACGGCGAGCTCGTGCGGGTCCACGTGGCCGGGCGAGCGCAGGCCGGGGCGCTCGCGGACCAGCGGGCCGAGCAGCGGGTCGGCGCCGAGCTGCTCGTCGACCGCGAGCGGGTCGGCGTCCAGGTCGAAGAGGTTGCGCAGGCGCTGAACGGCGGTCGGGAGGTCGCGCAGGTCGGCGAGCAGCAGGCGGCAGTCGAGCCAGCCGCGGGTGGGCGGCTCGCCCGGCGCCAGGCCGTCGACCTCGGCGATGCCGTGGCCGTACGGGAGCGCGAGGGTACGACGGTACACGCGCACACCGGGCCGCGCGCCGGGGACGACCTCCTCCACGCCGGGGACCGCGCGCAGGGCGAGGAAGTCGATCAGGTGCTCGCTGTCGAGCGCGCCGCGGTAGGCGAGGCGCAGGGTGAGGCCGCCGGCCGGGGTCGCGCTGCGGCGGCCGGCGGCGACCTCGGCGCGCAGACCACTGGGAGTGCGGTCGTAGACCTCGCGCACGGTGTCGTTGAACTGGCGGACGGAGGCGAAGCCGGCCGCGAACGCGACGTCGGTGACGGGCAGTTCGGTGGTCTGGAGGAGCAGGCGGGCGGTCTGCGCGCGGCGGGCGCGGGCCAGCGCGATCGGGCCGGCGCCGAGCTCGGCGATCAGCTGGCGCTGCAGCTGGCGGGCGCTGTAGCCGAGGCGGCCGGCCAGGCCGGCGACGCCCTCGCGGTCCACCACGCCGTCACCGATCAGGCGCATCGCGCGGCCGACCAGGTCGGCGCGGTGGTTCCACTCGGGCGAGCCCGGCACGGAGTCGGGGCGGCAGCGGCGGCAGGCGCGGAAGCCCGCCCCCTGGGCCGCTGCGGCGCTGGGGTAGAAGACGCAGTTGACGCGCTTGGGGGTCACGGCGGGGCAGCTCGGACGGCAGTAGATGCCGGTGGAGGTGACCGCCGTGAAGAAGACCCCGTCGAAGCGGGAGTCGCGGCTGTCCACGGCTCGGTACCGGATGTCGTCGTCGATCACGTTGTCCAGTTTGCGGCACTGGGCGGGGGGTGACTGGCGGGAATCGGACATCGCCGTTGATCGCTGTTTCAGGGG
>NZ_JBIVVI010001346.1:0-2277 GCF_044757675.1 Kitasatospora sp. NPDC091257 | reverse complement strand
GGTGTTTTTTTTTTTTTGGGGGGGGGGGGGGGGGGGGGGGGGGGGGGGGGGGGGGGGGGGGGGGGGGGGGGGGGGGGGGGGGGGGGTGGGGGGGGGGGGGGGGGGGGGGGGGGGGGGGGGGGGGGGGGGGGGTGGTGGTGTGTCGGTTGTGTTTTCTGTCCTGCTTCTTTCGATGCGTTGACGGCGTCCACCGTGTGGTGGGCGTGGAGAGGAACGATCACTGATGTCTCAGATCCCCACGATCGAGGACCTGGCCCAGCAGCTCCAGGCGGTCTCCGGTGCCCAGGAGATCGACGCGGACGCGGCGTTGCAGCACATCGCGGACGTCGATTCGCTGGACCTGATGGAGTGGCTGTACGGCTTCCAGAACCAGTACCCGCACATTCCGGCGGACGAGTCGCTGTTCGCGGACATCGACGACACCACGACGCTGCGTGTGGTCCACGAGCGGATCCTGGCGCTCGTGCCGGCCGCCGGTAACTGAGTCCGGGCGCGGCGGCGGAGCGGGAGAGGGAGAGGGGTCGCGTGGTGAGCGGTTTCGACGTCACCGGCTGGGGGATGTCGGTTCCCGAACGGGTGGTGACCAGTGCCGAACTCGCGCAGCGTTTCGGTGTGGACGAGCACTGGATCGTCTCGCGGTGCGGGATCCGTGAACGCAGGGCGGTGGGCGAGGGGCAGACCACGGCGTCGATGGCCGCGGAGGCCGGGCGCCGGGCGCTGGAGCGCGCGGGGCTGACGGGTGCGGACATCGCGCATCTGATCGTGGCGACGGCGACGCCGGAGCAGCCCTCGCCGGCGACGTCGGCGTTCGTCCACGACGAGCTCGCGATCGCGGGCAGCGCGCACGACGTGAACTCCGAGTGTGCCGGGTTCGTGTACGCGCTGGTGACGGCGGCGGGTCTGTTGCGGATGGATCCGCGTCCGATCCTGGTGATCGGCTCGGACACGCACACGCTGACCGCGAACCCCGCCGACCGGGACCTGTCGATCCTGGTGGGTGACGGTGCGGGGGCGGTGGTGCTGCGGCCGGGGGCGGTGGACCGGATCCGGGCGTGGAACCTGGGCGCGGACGGCTCGTGCAAGAACAGTCTGAAGGTCCTGGCGGGGGGTTCGCGGATGCCGACCACCGCGGACACCGTCGCCCGGGGTCTGCACTACGCGCAGATCAACGGCAACGAGATCTATCTGAACGCGGTGCGCTACACGGTGCGTACGATCCGCGAGACGCTGGAGCAGGCGAAGATCACGCCGGAGCAGGTCGACCACGTGGTGCCGCACCAGGCGAACATCCGGATCATCAACTCGGTGCTCTCCCACACCGGTATCCCGGCCGACCGGCTGGTGACGAACCTGGAGCGCTACGGCAACACCGCGTCGGGGTCGATCCCGATCGCGTTGGCGGAGGCGCTGGACGCGGGGCGGATCAAGGACGGTGACACGGTGCTGCTGGCCGGGTTCGGCGCGGGCATGACGTGGGGTTCGGTCCTGCTGACGTGGGGAGGGGTGGCGCGGTGAGCGGCCGGGACGCTTTCGGTGTGCGGCCGCCGTCGCCGGTGGCGCTGGTCACCGGTGCCTCCGGGGGGCTGGGCAGTGAGCTGGCGCTGGCCCTGGACGCGGCGGGCTGCCGGGTCGCGGTGCACTACAACAGCTCGCGCGAGGGCGCGGAGAAGGTCGCCGCGCAGCTCGTCAACGAGCACGTGCTGGTCACCGGCTCGGTCGCGGACTGGGACGCGGTCGGCGCGATGTACGAGCGGATCAAGGCGGCGCTCGGGCCGGTGGACGTGCTCGTCAACAACGGGGCGATCCGCAAGGACGCGCTGATGGCGATGCAGGACCCGGCGCAGTGGCGGCAGGTGATCGACACCAACCTCGTCGGCTCCTTCCACACCGCGCGTGCGTGCGTGCCGGCGATGCTGCGGGCGCGCTGGGGGCGGGTGGTCAACATCGTCTCCCCGTCGGCGCTGATCGCCACCGCCGGGCAGACCGCCTACTCGGCGTCCAAGGCCGGCCTGATCGGGCTGACCCGTACCCTCGCGGCGGAGTGCGGCCGCAGGGGGGTGACCGTCAACGCCCTGTCACCCGGCTTCATGATCACCGGCATGACGGACACCCTGCCCGAGCACGTCGTGGCGGGCATGCGCGAGAAGGTCCCGGTGCCGCGGTTCGTCACCCCGCGCGAGGTCGCCCGCTCGATCACCCTGTTCCTCGACCAGGACTGCATGACCGGCCAGGTCATCAGCATCGACTCCGGGGCCTCCATCACCTGAACGCCACCGG
>NZ_JBIVVI010001345.1:0-2279 GCF_044757675.1 Kitasatospora sp. NPDC091257 | reverse complement strand
GACTCCGGCACCTGGCCTCCAAGGGATTCTGTGCGGGGTGGGATAGCTGAGGCCTCACTGGACGTCAGAAGTGCGGACAGGGAGGGGTGCAGGCCGTGTCGATGCAACTGACGTCTTGGGTGCTGTCGCAGTTTTCCGTTTCGGGGGGACACCCCGTGCAGGTGTTCTCGCACGTGTGCACATTGCATGCGGTGACGCCGCACGTGTCACATGTCAGGTTGGCGCACGTGCAGGTTAAAAAACCCTGCGTATGACACTGATCCTCCGTGTCGCACTCGAAGCACGAAAACGCCGTCCCGCCGGTATCTCCAGAGAGGGCAAACCTTCGACGCCCGCGTCGGAGGTCAAGATCGAATTCGTCTGGCGGGCGTTCTGCCATGGTGTGCGTGTAGGCGATGTCGGTACCCTTTTTCAGCGTGATCTGAGTGGCTTCGGTCCCAAGAAACGGCGCTTTGTCCGAAGGAATCCGCGAGCTGTACAGAACGTCCTCGACGGAGAACTCGATGAAGTAGTTGAGTTCCGCCGTCAGGTAGAGACGCCTTCGTCCCGGCCGGTCGCAGTCCCCGAGAAGCCCGTTCAAAGTCACCCCGGCAATCGGCGGCCGTGAGGGCTCTGGGCGCAGTCTTTCGACGAGAGGGTCTTGTGAGCCTTCTATGTCCCTGGAACCACGTTTGTCTGCGGGGTCGGCCATGATCTGCTCCCCACACGAGTCGGACGACTCGGTGCTGGCGGGCGGGTCCCCCGAGCGCCCGCTTTCATTCTTCCTCGGTCGGCAGGCACCCGCCAGTCGGCCGATGCCGTCGCAACGAGTACATAGAGCTCCATGTCCGTTCGCCGTAGCTATACTCCTGCGGCACGGCTGCACTCACCACGCTTGCTGGTCCGGCGGGTTGACGGCTCTTTGTGTCCAAGATCCTGCTGAAGGTCGCTAGGCGCTCCACCGAGCGATCTCCGCAACAGCAGCGACCACGACGGCCTGGCTGACGGTCCGCCCCGGCATCCGCCCGGGACGACGACCGCGAGGGCCGGGGCACCCTGCAGCGGTCGCCCCGGCCCTCGGTTCACATGCGCCGGCGTTCGAAGACGACGAGGAGCGGTGTCACGTACCCGCTGGCCTCGACGGGCGTGGTGTGGCCCGCGATCACCAGAAGTACGCCGGCCGCCAGGGCGGCCCCGTACACGCAGGCACGGACCACGCTCTCGGACGGCTCCGGCGGTTCGGCGGGCACAGGTCCGTCCCGCTCCTCCAAGGGTTCAGACATACTGGAAGGGCTCCTGTTCATGAGTGGGCAGGGCATTCCGTCACCCGCAGCGCCTGAAGAACTCTGCGAGCGACATCTACGACGAGGTCGGGGCTTGGCCCAGCACGGCCAGCGCCCCGGCCTCAGTCGAAGCTCGATGTGAAGGTTCCGTCTTCCTCCAACCAGATGACCTCGATCGTCATCGAGCTGCAGAGGTCGATGAGGTCTTGGCGAGGCTTTGATCTTGTGAGAACAGCGAGCCGCGGCGTGGGAGAGAAGAACCGGCGGTAGTCGAGCAGCTGCCCGATCGCCAGGCGCAGCGCCTGCCGCGTCGGGCTGGCCTTGCACTCGATAAGCACGTTGCCGGTTCGGTCATGAAGGTCGGCGTAGAACGGCCGAACCTCGCCCGGCGGCAGGATCTGAACCCGTCTGATCTCGTGGCCAAGGCGCTCAAGGTGAGCCCGGTACCGGAGCGCGAGGTCGATCTCGGCGTCCCGGATGGATCGACGTGCGCGCTCGACGCGAACGCGGCCCCCGATCGCGGCCTTCTCCTCGTGAATCCGGTAACCCAGGGCCTCGGTCGTGGTCACGACCGGGGCGTCAGCGGCCAGCTCGCCGACCGGACGCAGTCGGAAAACGATCACGGTGCGAAGCTCACCGTCGGCATCGAAGGCGTCCGTGGAGATGAAGGGCTGCTCCTGGTCGACCTCGAACTGGCCGACGCACCGGTAGGCCCCCTGCTTCTCCCGGCGCCAGATGAAGACGTCGCGGTTGGCGTCTTTGTGCGTGAGGAGGGCCCGGTTGCCTTGGGTCAGCGTCTGGTCGCCCTTCTGGCCAGCACCGGTGTAGAGGTAGATGCCCTCCTCGTCGAGGCCGTCCGGCATGCCGTAGTTCTCGACATGGATCGGGTCGGAGAAGAGGTGGATCATGCCCGCCTGTGCGGAGATTGAGATCCCGCTCTGGCGGTTGCCCCCGTACATCGCATGGAGCTCGGACCGGGGCATCGCCTCACCGGGCTCGGGTCGCTTGTCCATCCAC